>JAEWJV010000267.1 GCA_023386395.1 Bacteroidota bacterium | reverse complement strand
AGCATGGCAAGAGTTATGAGGGCCTTGCAAAATTATTGATGGCTGGTTTTATCATTTTTGTAATTGCTTTCTGGTGGAATTACGGGTTTCCTATCAATAAAAAAATATGGACCAGCAGTTTTGTACTGCATACCGTTGGACTTGATTGCATGCTGCTCGCCTGCATTATGTATTATGTTGATTTCCTGAATAAAAGAACAGGCGTTTATTTCTTTGAAGTGTTTGGTAAAAACCCGTTGTTTATTTATATGCTTTCAGAATTGTCTGTCATAATCCTGTATATGATCCCGGCTGGAGATACTAATTTATTCAGATGGGTTTATCATAACATTTTTGCTTATAGCGGCGCTTATATAGGCTCATTGCTATTTGCAATTTGCTTTATGTTGTATTGCTGGGTAATTGGCTATATGTTGGATAAGAAAAAGATTTATGTGCGGGTGTAATTTCAAAAACTAGTTTAAGAGATTTATGAGCTACTGAAAGTAGTGAGTACCGGTCTGACGCTTCAATTAGAAACATATAAAGCAAGTGTGTTACAAAAGCGTCTGACCGATGCGTGACTGAGGCCTGTATTGGCCTCATAACCTTCCATATTTCTTATAATAAGCAATAAGCCAGGCAACCACTTCATCATAACTCTCAATGCCTTTTGGCTGATTATGCGCTTTTAAATAATTGCCATAAAGTTTTGCAAGCAATGGCTCAAGCGGGTTGCGGTAATCTTTTAAATATTGTTTGTACACATTTAAATCTTTTTTTACCAGCGTGTCAAGCTGTTGTGCATTTTGTTTTGCTGCAACAGAATCCCGGCCAAACAATTCGCTGTTGGCATACAGGAACATATCAAAATAAGCAGAGTAATTAAACTGCGGCAAATTACCCGATCTGATTGCTAAAAAGCCTGCAAAGCTCGCCTCGCTCTCACTGGCAAACCCAAGCTGGTGGCCAATTTCATGGCAGGTTGTAAATGGTATGACAAATGTTGGCATTTTTGCATTTACCTGTGCCTCACCCGTAAAAGGATTATAATAACCAAGAAACCCGCCATAGCTGCCAATATCGCCTGCAAGCATTTTTTTAACGGAATGGTTTGGATAACTTAAATAGGGATAGGTTGTTTTTGCCGCATCATATAAACCCGCCGCCTGTTTAAAAATGTTTTTACTGTCGCCGTAATCCAAATGCAGGCTGTCCATCAGTTTCCTGTTTGCATTTAATTCATCTCTTATCCCGGCAGTAACAATTCTTAAATCCTCCGTGCTGTACCTGTCGGGAAAAAGGTGCATTTTATATCCAATGCCATAACGGTAATAATTAAGTGCCCATAGCAGTAAAAATATGATATATACCCACAAACACTTAACCGTAAAATTGCGAAGGGCAAGGGCAAATCTTTTCCATGTTGGCTTATGTTTAAAAAAATTAACTGTTTTTGCAATAACCCAGATAATGGCAAGCCCGTATAATACATCACCAATACTGAAAGGAACCCAGCCGGTAAGTAATCTTAATATATATGCAATGGGTGGATAGATATAAGCGCTATAGACATTTTCAATAAACCAGGGCCACAATGCAAGTGCATGCAAGAGTATAACAACGAGTAATAATATTAAGGGCCTGAACCACCATTTTTTGTGTTGTATCCGTTGCATGCTGATGCGAATATAAAAGTATCAGGCTGTAAAAAAATCCTTAAAAGGAGTATAAATACCGGTTAATTAGTTGAATGGTTGATAAGTTGAAATGTAAGGGCTGGTATTTGTAATTTGAATAGCATCAACCCGTAAACAAGTACCCCCATGAATTTTGAATAAATAGGAGGGAACTTATTAATTGTATGTGGTTTGTTTATTGCTGGTATTTCTTAAGTATTTTCGCCGCATTGCTTTATAACAATAATTATAACCACAATGAGCAAATTTTCTGATTACAATTTTGCAGGCCAGCGTGCATTAATCCGCGTTGACTTTAATGTTCCGCTTGACAAACAAACGCTGGAAATAAAAGACGATACAAGAATGAAAGCCGCCATTCCTACTATCAAAAAAATATTGAACGATGGCGGCAGCGTAATTTTAATGAGCCATCTCGGCAGGCCAAAAGAAGGCCCGGAAGATAAGTTTTCCTTAAAACATCTTGTAAGCCATTTAAGCGGATTACTTGATGGCAAACAAATACTATTTGCTGATGATTGTATTGGTGAAGATGCACAGCAAAAAGCGGCTGCGTTAAAACCCGGCGATGTACTGCTGCTTGAAAACCTGCGTTTTTACAAACAGGAAGAAAAAGGCGATGAAGCTTTTGCTGAAAAGCTTTCAAAGCTGGGCGACGTATATGTGAATGATGCTTTTGGAACGGCGCACAGGGCACACGCCTCAACCGCCGTAATTGCAAAATTCTTCCCGAAAGATAAACGCATGTTTGGCTTGCTGATGGAAAGCGAAGTTGCTTCGGCCCAAAAGGTTTTGCACAGCGCTGAAAAACCGTTTGTGGCCATTATCGGGGGGGCTAAAGTGAGCGACAAAATTTTAATTCTTGAAAATCTTTTAGAGAAAGCTAATGATATAATAATTGGCGGCGGGATGGCTTATACATTTTTTAAGGCAGAAGGAGGAAAGATAGGCGCTTCTTTGTGTGAAGAAGACCGCCTTGATACGGCTAAAGAAATTATAACGAAGGCTTCAGAAAAAGATGCATGCATTCACTTGCCAAGCGATTCCATTATTGCCGATAAGTTTGCCAATGATGCTGATATATCTTCATCAGTAAGCACTGATATTCCTGATGGATGGATGGGACTGGATATTGGTTCAATGGCCTGCGATATGTTTACAAAAGTTATTCTTAACGCAAAAACCATTTTATGGAATGGCCCGATGGGTGTGTTTGAAATGGAATGCTTTCAACATGGCACCAAAACAATTGCAGAAGCCGTTGTTAAAGCCACAGAAAACGGCGCTTTTTCTTTGGTAGGCGGCGGTGATAGTGTAGCTGCTGTGAACCAGTTTGGTTTTGCAGATAAGGTAAGCTATGTATCCACAGGCGGTGGCGCCATGCTTGAATTTTTTGAGGGTAAAACATTACCGGGCATTGCTGCTATTAATGAATGATTTTTGATTGAATTATATAAAAGAGGCTTGCATTTTGCAAGCCTCTTTTTTTATCGAAGATTTAAATGTGGTTTATTAACATTGCTGTAACTCCCTTATGGCCGGGACTTTGAAATATATCTTACCAAACTTCTCTTTGCAATTGGCAATAGCGTTTCTTCAACAGGTAAATTAATATCAGCTTCAATAACATAAACGGCAGGGTTGGGAAGCTGTGAACGGTTACGCACCAATTCAGTTTTTATATGTTCGAATGTATTTACAAAACTGCGGTACCATATATTGATAAATTCTGTGCGGATGCTGCGGAATTTTTCATCATGTTTTTCATAGATGCTTAAACGATATTGATACACCCTCGTAACTGATAATTTATTGCTGAGAAAAAAATAACCTTCATGTTGTTCCAGCGGAATGATGCCAACCGGTGATATTTTCAATTTATCTTCTATCATTTCATACAATTCAGTGCCGTTGCTGATAGTTGTCCGCATTTCATGTGCTGCATAGAAAATTATTTCTTCCAGTTGCTGCATTACATCATCATCTTCCATCATTTGTTCATACAATAACTGCAACTTCTGAATTTGAATCCCCGTAAGCTTTTTGGGGAAATGCTCCTGTAAAAACTTTTTGTTTTTTCTGAAGGAAACAAGATTGTTATGATGAAATATTACATCTGCCAGCTGCGGGTATAATTTATGCTCATCAAAGTATTTATTTACTTCCTGTAAATAAGCGAGCAGCGTATATTTTTTCAATTCAAAATCTATGTACCCGTCTGCAAACCATGTTTCTGATAACGATTTCATACACCTGAATTTTAATGGCCTTAAATTATTAAAACAATAACTCTATTATGATGCCGCTTTTACGGGCAGGTTTAAAAGTTAAATGCTGTGTAAACAATTTCTGCATAAATTTCAGAAGTACAAAATACAGGCCTGTATTCTTATAAACACTTTAATGGCTATATAATAAAAGAAAGCGGCAAAAGCCGCTCTCGTTTGCTTATATTCATCACGGGGCTGGGTTATATC
>JAEWJV010000427.1 GCA_023386395.1 Bacteroidota bacterium | reverse complement strand
TCTTGTTTGTTTTTACATGCGGTCTAAGCAAAGCTGCTGCTTCCCGCATGTTTAATACCGACTGAATGTTTTGCTGCACACGTTCCTTATAAACGATCAATGCAGGCGAATCAACCGTTTCAATATTTTTTATATTATACCAGATCATTATTCAATATTTTCTGCAAACATCATAAATAAAAAATGCAAATCAGTTATTAAACAAAAATTATGTTTTGTTCCAATAGATAATTTAATAATTGCTTCATTTATTCTTAACCGGCAGGTAAACGATGGCAAATAAAGCATCAATAGCTTTGCTTCATATTTAAGTATAACTATTGAAAATATATTAAGAGTGGTGTGATTTTTCTCATAAGACGATTGGCGTTGCATGTCTATGCGATGCTTGTTTTTTCAGGGCATGTTGATTGTTGCCATGTTAATGCCTGCAATAATGCAGGCTTACAAGACCGGTATTCTATTGTATTGTTATCGATTTATTCAATGCATTATAACCTGTTGTTTCTTCCCAAATATTTGTATTCGCCAGTTGAATGGAATATGCGGGATTTGACGAAAGTGAAGCGTATGCATCGGGCATATTTAAGAACAAATCATAAATGCCGGCAGGCATATTATTTTGTGTTACGATTTTTGCAGTAAGTGAAGTTAAGCCGCTATACCATTTGCGAATATCGGTATCAATCGTATAAACAAATTCCTGCTTGGTTGATTGATTACGCATGATGAGTTGCAGAGGCCTCGCATTATATGGCGAGGCATAACCCACATTATTAATGTTCAGCGTAAATGGCAACTGCATGCCTGCTTTAACAGGCTCTTTTGGAAAAACACCATTTCTTAAAACAAACCTGTAACCTAAATTCTTTTTTATGGCATCCATGCAACCTTCTGTTTGCCAGTCGTTGTTGACATCATTATTATAAGCGCAGTTTAAAAAACTATAATGCATATCCGCCATTTCTGTTTGTGCCTTGCCGCTGTTTTCACAATTGTTTTCGGGGCTGTAAGTATCATCGCAGGTTTCGCCGCCAACCACCGTGAATTTCCCATCTGCCGTCGCATATAAATGTAATATAGAATAGGCATCTGCACGTGATGACGATGAATTCCCATAATCATCATAGGTGCCGTAATCGTTGGGCGATGAAAGAAAACAATCGTTATGAAAACCAATGCGGGCAGCATCACTTTCATCGAAAGCCTGTGCATCAGTTAAAGCAGCCGATGATGTTGGTGCATTAACGCCATACACATACCGTTGTTTCATTTGCGGTGTGCGCACCTGTATCATGCGGCTTTGCGGCAATGCAGCTAATAAAGCTTTTAATACTTCATTTTTATCACTCCAGTTGTTATCCAATAATTTTCCTTTTCCGTTTGATGAGGGATCGCCAAAATAATCGCTGTAATAGTTCTCGCCCCATGTGCCCACGAAACCCATTTGCATGCACGCAATAACATCGGCATTATCCTGCAATATGGGTTTTAACTGCGCTATTTGCGCCAGCACAATATTCTTTGGCGCGTCACCATATTGAGGGCATATAAAACCTTCCGGGCAGGCGCCGCTGTTAGCTGTAATAGTATAACAAAAACGAATGATGAGCTTAACACCCGCTTCACGTGCCGCCTTAAAATCGTTTCCGATGTTGTTCAGAACACCCTGCGTTAAATTCTTATGGATAAATCCATCTAAAATTATATTTCTGAACACCAGCGTACTGTAGATTTTATAATTGCCATCATCAGCCTGTTGCAGACTACGCCAGGTTTTCATCGTTTCCAGATCAAGTGGTTCGTAGTTTGATACATAAGTTTCTGTGGCACGATAAAAGCCCCGCTCAGGATTGGCAAAGTCATCACTGCTTTCATCATAATAAACCGTATCTGTTGCAGGCGGTGTATACGTTACAGGGTTTCCAATTTTATTGCATTGAACAAAAGCAATAATTGATATAGTGCATGCAATGAGCAAAAGAATTTTTTTCAGGAATGATTGGAACATGTTATTATAATAATGCAGTTATATCTTTTCGATTCTATTCACTCATATCAAGATAAAATGCATCCGTGCTTTGATCTGGCGAATAACCAATGATAGCGCTCCAGTCGTTTGCCGCAACCTGCACACCAATCTTCAAACCCTTACCGGTTAAGCCTTTTATCTTACTCCTGCTGAGGCCGAATTCAAATTTTTGTACACCACCGCTTTGTACCACTGTTCCCGTTTTATAAAATTCGTTGAGGTTTTGATAGGTATAATTTCCAAAATTCTGCTGGTCTGCTCCAATGAAATAATAGGGGTCGAGCCAGTCATCGAATATGGTTCCTTCAAGCAACACTTCATAACCGCCATTTGGAATTTCACCGGTTAACAAACCGGTATTTATATTATTGTCAGCATCAATATACAGGTCATAAATATTGCCATCAGATTTTTTTGTATTCTGTTCAAAATAAACATATACATAGTTGGCATCATAATCAAACTTGGCTTTAATAAAGTTGCCTGAATGGGCGCCTGCCGTTATAACATTGGTGGCAACCGTATCCCAGTCTGACAAAGAATTATCGTCGAGTTTAATGCCTGAAACTTTTGCTATGTGTACTACCGTTGATGCTTCGCCGGTAACGCCTGCAGATGTTGTGGCATATAATGTTGGTACATATTTCCCTTTGCCGGGATAAGTGTGCGTGGGGCTTTCATCTGTGGATGTAGTGCCATCGCCAAAATCCCATTTATAACTCACGGCATCTTCAGATTTGTTGGTAAAGGAAACGGTTGCGCCATCAATGCTTAAACTATAAAATACGAATGGCTGCGGATTATCTGAATCTTTTTTGCAGGAAGAAAAATTAGCAGTAGCAATTAATGCAGCAATTAAAATGATGAGATTAGTTTTTTTCATTTGTAATGATTTTATAAACCTGCTTTACTAATATTTTTTTAATGTACCTGTTACCGGTCTGACGCCATAAAGGCGTCTGACTGCGTTACGGGTTTTGTGTGCACAATGAATTGCTCTGTATTTCATCAATCGGAATATAATAGATGATCCTGTTATCTGTCGGCTCTACGATCATATTGCTATAGCCCGTTGGCGTTTTTGACAGATCAATATCTGTTTCCTTTAAACCCGGCAAATGATAACCCCAATAGGTTCTGTTCATTGTTTTATTATTACGATATACATCAAAGGTGCGTTGGCCTTCAAACGCAAGCTCTATGCGCCTTTCATTCAATACCACGTCCAGTAAAGTCATGCCATTAGGCACTTTGCCATTGTATAAACTGTTTTGCAGGCCGCGGTTCTTTCTTATAGCATCCACATCATCCAATGCAGCTTTTGTATTCCCGGTTTTTGCCTCGGCTTCCGCACGGTTTAAATACATTTCTGCAAGCCTGAACATAATGGGTGAGCTTAAAGTGGGACTGCCATCCTGGAAAGAAAATTTGCTGATATAATAAGTTTCAATACCATTCTTTTTTGCAATGCCGCCGTTGCCGTCTTCAAGTGGTACAATGTAATCCCAGCGCACATCTTCGGGATGTGTGCCCATTAAATTCCTTAATGATGAAGTGGCAAATTCTTCACCCCAGCCACTGTTGCCATCGCTGAATAT
>JAEWJV010000322.1 GCA_023386395.1 Bacteroidota bacterium | reverse complement strand
GTTTAAACTGTTCCGTGCGGTCGAATATTACTTTTGTTACGGCCAATAAAGGTAGCGAAAGAAACATGCCCGGAATGCCGGCTAAAGCGCCGCCAACAAAAACACCGGCAAGGCTTGCCAATGCGTTAACCCTTACTTTACCGCCTACTATGCGTGGCATAAGGATATTGTTGTCAAGAAACTGAACAATGGCTATGGTTATAAGCACTGTTATTACGTCGCTTAAATGGGGTGAAGAACTTAAGGTGAGCAATACGCCGAGTATATTGCCAAATAGGGCGCCTATATAAGGGATTAAATTAAGGACGGCGAATATTACTCCAATCAATAAAGCATGTGGAATGCCTAATATTAGCAAGCCACCACCCAGTAAAATAGTAATGTAGGTTATTTGTATCAGCAACCCTACGATATAACTTTTAATAATAGATTCGGTTTCGGTAAGTGCGTCTTTTATTTTTGAGTGCTGCTGCTGAGGAAACCATAAATAAACAAACTGCTTCAGTATATCTTTATACAGCAGCATGAGAAAAGTATAGATTGGCAGCAGGCCAAAAAATATAAGTACGGAACCAATGGAACCGGCTGCGCCGCCAAGATACTGACCTGCCGAATCCAATATCTTTTTACTTTGTTCATTTGCAAACTGTGATTGCTGCGCTGTTGAAATGTTTGTTTTTTCGCTAAACCATGCACTAAGCTCATTAATATGGTTGAGGATGTTTTGCTTAACGGTGGCAAAGTCGCTTATAACGGGTTTTGTTTGCATCATTATAAAAAACATAATGCCCGCTATTATTATAATCATCAGCAGCAATGCAAGAAAAATAGCTAACACACGGGGGAATTTTTTGCGTACCAAAAAACGGTAAACAGGTAATAACACTATGCTCATAAAAAATGCCATGAGCAGCGGCATTATTATTTGCTGGCCATACACTATCACCATACCAAATACCACAAGCCCCACCAGTTCAATAGATCGCCTTACAGTTAATGGAAATGATTGCATAGAAGTTGTTTAGTTAAATATACATGCAAATGCTTAACCAAATAATCATAAAAAATGCCTGGTGGTTAAACCAGGCATCCTGCTAAAAATTGCTATAATTCATTTTTATTACAACCTGAAGCCTACACCAACACTGAATGTTCTGAATTTATTTTTATCATTGTTGTTGTTATCAGTTTGTGTGGAATTGATCTTGGTTAAGCCTAAGCCATAATTCGCAGTTATCATAAACCTGTCGATTTCAAAACCGGCCAGTGCATTTATACCTGCATCAAATCTTTTCAACCGGTCATACCTTGCACCTTCCTGGTCGCCTGTTGTGGGGTCATCATTATTAAACTTAATGTCTTCAGAAGATGAAGATTTAACACCGGCAAATGAGCTTTCAATTTTTGATTTACCGCCTATGCCCATTTGAATATAAGGACCTGCGCCAACGATGAATTTGGTTGATTCAGATACAGGCAGCTTTACCACGGCATTTACCGGCAACTGTAAATAAAGCGGGTTGAATTTGGTTTTAACGTAGTTGTCTGATTTATTATCATCATTCAAATACCAGTTTGCTTTAGACCCTTGCCCGTTTAATAATAACCCGGTTTGCACAGATAATATCGGTGCTACCGGCAGGTCTGCAATTACACCCGCATGAAAGGTGCTTAAAGCTTTTGAATTATTTACAGACCCATCATTACTCGTGGAAATATTTGACAGGTTGAAACCGCCTCTTATGTACACTCCGCCATTATTGGTTGGTGTTGTGGTCTGCGCTTTTAATCCAATAAAAGAAAATGCAGCAAGACTTGTTAATACTCCCAATTTCATTACTTTCTTGATCATAACATATTTTTTAGGAAAGGATGTTTTACTAATTGCATGCCAATTGAAACTTTTACAAGCAATTCATTTTATTTCTTAGCATATCGTTGTATTTATTTGGGTGATAATTTCCACGATGAAAGTTATAAATGAAATAGGCTGTTAATTACAGTTAAAAATTAGCATTGCATGCAGCGTTATTAGCCGGAGTACTTATAACAACAATTACTAATTTTATTATTCAATAAACCATGCTGTATGAAAAACATTTTGCCTGTTATTTTACTTATGATTTGCCCGGTTGTAGTTATTGCACAAAAAAATATTACCGGCGCCTGGCAATATAAAGCTGGAACCGTTGAAACGGCTTTAATATTTGAGCCCTCTTATTTTACCGTTACCACATTTGATATTCCCAATAAAAAGTTTATACAAACATGGGGCGGCCGTTATAGCAAACAGGATAATAATGTGAGCGCTGTTATTGAATTTAATTCATTGGATAAAACACAGGTTGGAAAGAAAATACATTTTAATGCAGCTATAAATAATAATGTACTTACCAGTAATATTATTAATGACCATAAAGAATGGGAACGGATAGATGATAATAAAGGGCCGCTTGCAGGGTTGTGGGTGATAACAGGCCGTGAACAAAATGGAGTAATGAATAAGATGACGCCGGGCGAAAGAAAAACTATTAAAATACTTTCAGGAACAAGGTTTCAATGGGCTGCTATCAATACGGCAACGGGTGATTTTTTTGGGACAGGCGGTGGCAATTACAGTTTTCAAAACGGTATTTATACAGAGAACATTGAATTCTTTCCAAGAGATAGTACCAGGGTGGGGATGAGTTTAAGCTTTAACGGCTCAGTTAATGATGATGAATGGGATCATGGTGGTAAAAGTTCAAAAGGTGATCCTGTGCATGAAACCTGGACAAGGCTGCCTTAAACCAATCAGGCAACGGTATTATTATTTACCTGCTGTTGATTTGATGGGTTCATCTGGTATGTAAGCACATTGCCATTCTTTAATACTTCAACTACCCGGTAGCCATAATATTTTGTGCCCCAGTTACCGGCTACATGCGAGTCAAAGAAATAATGTTTGCCTTCATTTTCTTTCATACCATCTTCGTCATGATCATGGCCGTGAAATACAGCTTTCAGGTTTGATTGTTTATTGAACATTGTTACCAGTTCAGGACATGGGAGACCAGCGCCCGTCCAGCTAAAAGGCGTTATATGCATGAATACAAACAAGTGCTTTTTATCAGCGTATTTATCCAATTGCTCTTTCGTAAATTCAAGATCGGGGCAAATGTATCTGCCTTTATCATCTGCACTGTTTAATACAATAAAAGCAGTGTCCTTTCCTTCGAAACTGTAATGCCATTTTGTTGTAAACATTTGACGCCACAATTCTTCATCTATCATATCATGATTACCGTGCGATACATGGTAGGGCATTTGTAATTTATCCCATTGCTGTTTTACCAACGGCATCATGGAAGTATCATTATGAAATAAATCGCCATTCACAAATGTGAAATCCAGGCCCCTCGATTTTTGCTCAGTATTCAGCCAGTTAACCATTTGGCTATGCAGGATCTCATATTCCGTGGAAGGCTGGCCGTAATGCCCATCAGAAACAGTGGCAAAACGAAGCAATACATCTTCTTTGGCGGGAAGCCTGAATGATAATGCGGCGAATGATTGCAATGCATTGCCTGCACCAATCATAACAATAGCCCTGATCCCCTGTTTTAAGAACGTTCTCCTGTTTTGCATGGCATTCAATTTTACAAATGCTAAATAAGCATATTTATATTACGTGAATATTAACTGCTGACATATATTATTACTCATCTTTCTTAAAAACAAATGCATACTCAAACGGCGGAATAATAATGCCATAAGATGCTGCTGATGTATCTTTCTTACTGATGGTGAGCAACACGTTGTTTTTACTTAAATGTAACATAACCGATGCTTTTACGGCAGTGTTCAAGCCCGCATTCAATACAGTATCGCCGGCCTTTCCTTTGCCTGGTTCATCTTCTTTTAAAATTATATAGCGCTGCGAACCAACATCAACCTGCTTATCGGTTAACGCTATTTCATTTTTAAACACACAGTTTTTACATTCGGCAAAGGCATTGAACACATTATGATAGGCGGTATCATTTGCCTTGGGGTAATAGAATTGCACGCTGGTTTTAATATTCAGTTTCCCATCGTCACCATCTTCTATTTTCAGGTAGCCTTTTCTTTCGCTCATATCAGGTTGCGTTCCTGTCAATATCCAGTTACCTGTAAAATTTTCTTTTGAAATCAGGCTGTCTTTATTACTTATATCTTCCTTATTTATAATTGTTTCAGGTGCAGTTGTGCCAGTGCGCAAAAAATAGAAAAGGCCTGCTGCGGCAGCCACTAAAACCAGGAAACCAATTACATATTTTGAACGGTTTTTGTATGCTGAATTGTCCTTCTTAAAATTTTCATTGCTTACTTCAGGGAGAGCGCCGCTTAAATTATCTTTCAGGTTTTGCAAACCTGTTTCATAATTATTGATGAAATTAATATACTGCAATCTCTTTATCCTGAATGGTGCTTTGCTTTCGCTGATAAGCACCGGTATAACGGGTTTATTTTCTTCCAGTACATAATAAACTTCATCCAACACGTTTTGCGAAGCGGCTGATTTTTCAGACTGAATATATCCCAGGCAATCACAGGTGCTTAATGCCTGCTCAATCTGCATATCCCATTCGCTGCCGGCACGAATATCTTCCTGGTCAATCCACACATCGTAACCATCTTTCTTTAAATCCAGTGCAAGCTTTATGGCAAAAGCAGTATCGGTTCTTGAATAGCTGAAGAAAATTTTTTTGTATTTCATAAGCTGCATAGTGCTTTTACAAATTTATTTTAATTCATAAAAGCATGCTGAAATAATTATTGCAGCGGCTGTGGCGCAACGCCGGTAAAGGTTAGCTTCACCGGTTTTATCATGCCATTCTCATCAAAAAACATTTCTTCAATACAGGTGGCACGATGGTTGGCTGCTGTTTCACCCAATGGCCTGCGGTGATAAATAATATACCATTTATCTGTTGCTTCATTATGTATTACAGAATGATGGCCAGCGCCTGTGGCAACAGCACTGTCTTGTTGTAATATCTTGCCCGCCCTTTTAAAAGGGCCAAAAGGCGAATCTGCTATTGCATAAGCAACGGAATAATCAGGCCCTGTCCAGCCGCCTTCGCTCCACATAAAATAATACTTATTGTTTTTTATAAACATGCAGGGGCCTTCCACATATTTATCCGGTGTTATCTCTTTAAATAAAGTGCCATCCTGCATAGGAACAATGCCGGTGAAATCATCTTTTAAGCGGGCAATATTGCAATGCCTCCATCCGCCATAAATAATGTAATAAGTGCCATCTTTATCTTTAAATACATATTGATCAATCGGCTGCGCACCGTTATAAAATTTATCAATCAATGGCTTGCCCAGATAATCTTTATAAGGGCCTTCCGATTTATCGGCAACTGCAACGCCAATGCCGCCATATTCCTTATCGCTCTGAATATCGTTGGCCCCAAAAAAGAAATAATATTTATTGTTTTTTTCAACGATAGCCGGCGCCCACATGGCACGCTTTGCCCATTTTATGGCTGCGGTATCAAATATGCGTTCATGCTTTGTCCAATGCACTAAATCGGGCGAAGAAAATGCATCAAAAAAAACCTGCTTTTCATATACATCATAATAGGTT
>JAEWJV010000307.1 GCA_023386395.1 Bacteroidota bacterium | reverse complement strand
TGGTAATGGCACGGCTGAATTCACGCTGAACTTTGCAGCAAAGAAACCAGGCATACAAATAGAAGCGTTTACATTCCTGGCTTATGAAACAAATGAAAACGATGCTTTGTCAATTTTCACAAAAGATATACCTGCCTTTTTCAGCCCCACATCTTATTATGGACAAGCTAAAGCTATTACCACCATCAACGGCACCGATATTGAATTACCTGGCGATGGCAGTACGGTACCGGTTACATTTACTATTCATTATACTATGCCTTCAATAACGGGCAATGTAAAAAGTGGTGACACCGTTTCTGTGCAGTTGATCAGTATTGATTTCGTTAATAAATCAAGCCCTTATATTTTATTGCAAAGTCTTACTTCTCCTCTATCGCCGCAAATGATGATAACAGGCGCCAGGCCGCAATTAGGACTTAATATTTATGATCCTGATACTTTGCATTTGGGCTTAACCCGCATAATGGAACTTCAATATATTTCCAAAGGCGGCTCGCTGGGCATTAATAATTTACCATTGCATATTAACTGTTCAAATACAAGAATAAGAAACAAGCTGATTGTTAAAGATGAATATGGCCAAACGATAAATACAACAACCGTGCGTGATGGAGAAAACTATATGATACATTTCCCAAAAGACTATAACCTGAATGGAATAAATACGCATACATTTTATGTATATGCCAATGTTTATCTCATGTATGGCCATGCATCAATACGCACCAAGCTGCAACCCGCTTCTATCTTTTCATGGACGGATATTGCAGGCGGGCAAACCATACCTTTTACAAATGAAAACGAAATTTATTATCGCGACTATCCAAAAGGAATGGTAACACTAACAAAGAATTATTGATAGAGAAAGCTTATTAAAAAACTTAGCCACAGATGCATAGATAAATATTTGTGCATTTGTGGCGTTGGCGATGCAAGCATGGATTGCAAGAACTAAATATTTACAATAGTAAATAAGATGAAAGGATTTTCGTAAAGGGCAAGCGCATTAAAATCCTTATGAATAGACATGAACACAGCGTATGTTTCAAAAGGGTTGAAACCCGTTTTTACAATATTTGCCTGGAGCTAGGTTTCTTTCTTATGCCTTAAAATTTTAATACGTTTGCCCCGGATTTTCGTATATTAAATTTATTTCATAAGTTTATTGTGCTCAATTTGCTTTATTCATAATTATATTAACGAGAAGCAAAACAATTTGTTCTAAAAGACCAAAACTAATTTTAGATACCCCTTAAAATGAAAAAAACCATTTTATTCCCCCTATTCATTTTGCCGCTATTACTCATTGCACAGGAGCGCAAAATTGATTCTCTGCAAAACGCTTTAAAGGCTGCAAAACAAGATACGAATAGGATCAAGATATTAAACAGCATTACTACAAGCTATCTTCAGGTACCCCCTAATTATAAAAAAGCGCTGCCATTTGCGGAAGAAGCATTAGCCTTGGGTAAACAGTTGAATTATAAAAAAGGCTTAGCCCTCGCCTATAATAGTCTTGGAGCGATCTATGGATATTTTGGTTTTTATACAAAGGCACTTGATAGCTATTTAAATAAACTAAAAATTTGGGAAGCTTTAAAAGACTCGGCAAAGATTATCGAATCATACTATAATCTTTCATTCCAATATTCATTGCAGGGGGACTATGACAGGGCACTAAAAACAGATCTAATGGTGCACAAAATATCAGGAGCGAATAAAAATATAACTGCACTTATTACAGCTTTATGGAAGCTAAGAACTGACTACTTCAATATTTGTAAAAAAGCGATTAGCCGAAGTGATTCTATGAGTGCGAATTATAATTATGCCAAAGCAATAGAATTTGCTTTAAAAGCGAAAAACCTTGCTAAAGAAATAAAGGACAGCAATAATATTGCCTTCTTTTGTAATTGCCTGGGATATATTTACGACAAATGTAATCTCTGCGATGAAAGTAATATATTAACAGGAACCCGGCTGATAAAAGCAAATTTTTATGATAGTGCTAAAAAGGAGTTTCTTGCATCAGTTGAAATATACAAAAAACTGAATAATAAAGAGGGCATTCTTACAAGCTACATGAACCTTGGTCTCTTTTACAGAAACCAGGGGAATTTATTAGTTAAAACTAACAAAGTATCCGCAGTAAATATTAATTATAAAAAGTCACTGCAATATTATTTACAAACATTTGAAGGCATTAAAGAACTTGGATATAAACATGGAATTGCATCCTTCAACAAAGAAGTAGGAACTGCTTACCTTAAATTAGGCAATACCAAAGATGCAGAACCACACCTTTTAAATGCCGCAATTATATTTAAAGAAACCGGGTATAAAGAAGGCGCGAAAGAAAGCTATAAATTACTTTCTGATGTAGCCTTAAAGAATCAAGACTATAAGAAGGCTTTTGAATATTACAGAAACTTTTCTAATCTGAAAGATTCTTTAGTTAACGAAGAAAGCGTAAAGCAATTAACTGAAATAGAGATAAAATATGAAACTGAAAAAAAAGACCTCAAAATAAAAATATCAAAACTGGAAATAGAAGAAGAAAAGAAGAACACTAAATACCTCATGCTGAGCACAATTGCTTCAGTTATGATTTTAATATTTATTTCGTATTTGCTGGTGAATATGCGGAAGCAAAACAAGGCGCTGGCTAAAGAGAGGGAGGCAGTGTCAAACCTCATAGGTATAATGAAACATGAAACAGCCCGACAGTTCAGCAATTTATCCATATCCCTGCAAAAAATATTATCAGTAAAGGATCCAAAATTACAGGTGGGCAAAGCCATTATAGAAGTAAAATCCAATGCTTTATTGTATAGTTCGCTATTTATATCCGGCGGAAAAGCGCTTATATCCTTCAAAAAAAGTGTGGAAAAATTATTTACTTATAATTACAGCAGGAATTTAATAGATAAAGACGTAAAGTTTGAAGTGACCGGAGATTTAGATATTACGATAAACGGTGAAGAATATCTTTTTGAATATCTGAATGAACTGATAAGCAATTCACTGGAACATGCATTTCAAAATATTACCGGGCCGTTTATAAAAATCAGTATAGAACAAATAAACGGTAATATAATCATTGAATACTATGATAACGGATGCGGAATAACAAACTTTGACGAATTAATAAAGCCAGGCAAAGGCATGTACTATATTAAAC
>JAEWJV010000237.1 GCA_023386395.1 Bacteroidota bacterium | reverse complement strand
GCTTACTTTTTACAACTGTTGTAAGCCTGCTTTTATGTTAAACAGAGGGCGAAAACAGTCAAAAACTTTAATTTTCTAGTCATAAAGGCGTAAATTTGCGGTCTCAAAAAATAAAATAGTTATGAGTACAGTTAAAGTTGCCATAAATGGATTTGGCAGAATTGGCCGTCTGGTTTATCGCCAGATCTACAATATGGATGGAATAGATGTAGTTGCTATCAACGATCTTACAAGCCCGAAAGTATTGGCTCATTTATTAAAATACGACAGTGCACAGGGTGGTTTTGGTAAAGAGGTGAAGGCAACCGACAATTCAATTATAGTTGAAGGTGATGAAATAAAAATATATGCACAAAAAGACCCTTCTCAAATTCCCTGGGGCGATCATGATGTAGATGTTGTTTTGGAATGCACCGGTTTTTTTGCTGATAAAACAAAAGCGGAAGCGCACTTGAAAGCAGGTGCAAAACGCGTGGTTATTTCTGCGCCCGCCACAGGCGATCTTAAAACAATAGTATTTAACGTAAACCATGATATTCTCGATGGTTCTGAAAAAATTATAAGCTGTGCATCCTGCACTACCAATTGCCTTGCGCCAATGGCAAAAGTGCTTGATGATACTTAC
This sequence comes from Bacteroidota bacterium, assembly GCA_023386395.1. GTDB lineage: Bacteria > Bacteroidota > Bacteroidia > Chitinophagales > Chitinophagaceae > Parafilimonas. The sequence continues at coordinate 8,041 of JAEWJV010000237.1, read as the reverse complement.
GGCATTGTAATGGGCTTAATGACAACCATTCACGCTTATACAAACGACCAGAATACACAAGATGCACCTCATGCAAAAGGCGACCTGAGAAGGGCAAGGGCTGCTGCACAAAATATTGTTCCTAACAGCACCGGCGCAGCAAAAGCAATCGGCCTGGTTTTACCCAATTTAAAGGGCAAGCTCGACGGAACTGCGCAACGCGTACCGGTTATAACAGGATCAGTAACAGAGCTTACAACTATTCTTGGCAAAAAAGTTAGCATAGAAGAAATTAATGCTGCTATGAAAGCTGCGGCCAATGAAAGTTATGGCTATACGGAAGATGAAATTGTAAGCACTGATATTATTGGTATGCATTATGGTTCTTTGTTTGACGCCACACAAACAAAAGTGTTAACTATAGGCGATCAGCAGCTGGTAAAAACTGTAAGCTGGTATGATAATGAAATGAGTTATGTAAGCCAGTTAGTACGCACCGTAAAATATTTTGCAGGATTAATATCAAAATAAACGGCAAAAACAAAATATAAAAAAGCCATCGTTGTTCTTCGATGGTTTTTTTATGCAGTTAAAGAAATTTTGTGTTGGGGGATTAATGTTATAAGAATATTTTTGCCGTCCATTTTCGGGATGTAGCGCAGCCCGGTAGCGCGCTTCGTTCGGGACGAAGAGGCCGCTGGTTCGAATCCAGTCATCCCGACGTACCATCTTATTAACTTTTACTTAAAGCCCGCAAAATCAATAAGTTGCGGGCTTTGTAATTTATACACTTCACCCCATTTTACCCCATCTCTCATCATTTTACTCATAGGTTTTATGAGTAAAACAATGAGATGTTTCTGCGCCTTTTTAAACGCTATTTTTGAACGGTGAACATCTTTGAGACATTTCACATTGTTTTATCCAGGTAGTACTGAGGAGTAAGAAAATTTTATAAACCTAAAAAATTGTGTTGTATGAAGACTACCCAAACATTTTGTGTGCGATTTATCGCTATCCGGAAAAAAAGTAATATTGAAGAAGCCTTTATTGTTGCAAGAATTACCATTTCCAAAAAAGTAATGGACATTTCTTTAAAGAAAACAATATCTATTGCGTTATGGGATTCAAGACGAGAGTGTATTGTAAGCAGGACGCCGGAAGCCAAACAAATCAATAAGTTTATTGATGACACTCGTTACCGGCTGATGGAATGTTACCAGCAGTTATTGCTTGAGCATAGGGTCGTCTCCCCTCACGCGATCAAAGAACTTTATCTCGGCGAAACAAAAATTGAAAATACCTTACTCGGGCTGATTAGCTATCATAACACCAATATGAAACAGGTGCTGGCCTGGGGCACCTCGAAAAATTATATTACAACAGAAAAATATGTGCGGCTTTTTCTTAAACAGAAATATAAGAATGCAGATATATTTCTTTCATCGCTCAACTACCAGTTCATCACAGAGTTTGAATTTTTCTTGAGGACCTGCAAACCACTGGATACAAGCAACCCCTTAACCAATAATGGTGTCATGAAACACATGGAAAGGTTAAGGAAAATGGTGACGCTGGCTTATAAGATGGAGTGGGTTCCCAAAGACCCTTTTGCACAGTACAAGCTGAAGTTTAAAAGAAAAGAGATGTCTTTTCTTACGGCTGAAGAACTTGAAAAATTCGAGCGTATTGAATTGCCAAAGAAAATTGTTGGCCGCGCCAGGGATTTATTTGTATTCTGTTGTTATACCGGTCTGTCTTATATAGACCTTGATAAATTACGCAGTAACAATATATGTATCGGAATTGATGGTGAATACTGGATCAATACCAAAAGGCAGAAAACAGAGATTCCTGTAAGCATGCCTTTATTGCCAAAAGCGTATGCGCTTATTCAAAAATATAAGGATGACCCCAGGGTATTCTATCGCGGACGTCTGCTGCCTTTTATGTCCAATCAAAGGCTGAATAAATATGTCAAAGAAATTGCTGGTCTATGTGGTATCAAAAAAGAACTAAGTTTTCATACAGCAAGGCATACGTTTGCCACTACCGTAACATTGACCAATGGTGTTCCTGTTGAAACTGTCAGCAAGATGCTGGGGCATACCAAACTCAGTACTACACAGGTATATGTTCATATTGTAAAACAGAGGATAAGCGATGATATGAAAATGCTGAGGCAAAAACTTGAAGGCTTCAATCAACCACCAACGAAAATAGTCAGCCAATAAGGAACGAGATATGCAAAAACAAAATTTTGTAATAGATAAAATAACAGAAAGCATAGAGGATGCAGCTAACGGCCATAGTTATGAAACAGACGTGCTTTTTGTAACATCAAAAGATTTAAAGGCCGTTTTGAAAAAATCTGGCTGGCGGTTCAATTGGAGAACAGAAGCTAAATACCCGAATCGCCAGCTTTATAAATTGATTATTAAAGGAGATAAAATTATACAGGGGTTGCTTAGTCTTCAAATAATCGAAAATTACATTGAAATGCATTTAATAGAAGTCGCGCCCCACAATTATGGTAAAGCAAAAAAATATATGGGGGCAGCAGGGAATCTTGTAGCTTTTGCATGTAAAATGAGTTTTGAACTTGGCTTCGAAGGCTTTGTTGCCTTTACTGCAAAGACACAATTGATCCGGCATTATAGTGACAGTTTAGGTGCAACGTTAATATTCAGGAACCGCATGAGTATTTCAGGGGAGGCTGCTAAAAAATTAGTAAATTCGTACTATAAAAATTCTAAATGAAAGATAGGAAACAGTATTACAGTTTAGACGAAATTGGTTTTGTGGGAACACAAAAAAGTGATAATGAAATTGCTTCAAAACAGGACATTTCCGATACCATACAATTTATCAAATCAAGGAAAGCAAACGGCGTTTCGTTGAATTTAAAAAAGGGGGTTATAAAAACTCCTGTTTCAAAACTGGTGAAGTAAGAATAACCTCTTTCAACATTTCATACACCCTTTTCACCATCTCTTCCATTGCCGTGATCTCAAAAGCATTTACATTATAGTCGTTTCTGTACCTTACATCTATATATGCCCTTTGCAAAAGATAGAACAGTTGTTTATTGCGGTCTTTGTTATTGCCAAATACCAATTCGGGCAATCTATAATAAACCATACAGCTATAACGGTAAAGCTTGTCGAGGTTATGGGTATTTACATGCCAGCCGGTTTTTAGTCTTAGCAAGGTTAAGAATGTTTGTTCCATAGCCTGGTGCAACATAAAGGCTGCCATTTTATTTTGCGACCGGATGCGATAAAGCTCTGCACCGGCCAAAAATTCTGCTGCCTTGTTTAAACCCGTTGTATAGATTTCATTATTTTCTTTTTCAACAGCAGCAGGATTGTCGTTATGGAATAAGGGCTGTTTTTCTTTTTCACCATATAAAATAACAGCCCGCTCATATACTGTCCGGGCAAAAGGATGGCCTTCCGTTATCCATTTATCAAAACGGTTTTCAATTAAAATGATGGCAGTTGTTGGAATAAAATTCTTGCACCGGTTTTCAATCTTATCCTGCACAGCATTAGCTTCCTGGCTGCTCTTAATAACAACCAGCACATAATAATGTCCCACATGACTGCAGGTGGGTGCATCCGGCAGGAACACCGTTTCCGTTCTCCTTGAAAGCAGTGAGGAACCCAGCAGGAATATCTTTACCGGTGAACAGGCACCCTGGATAATTTCAACCAGCTTTGCTTCCTGTTCTTTAAACCGTTCGGTTAAAAGGTAGTACATGATTCATTTGGTTTAGATGTTTTACAATTCACTTACGCATTTTTAAAAAGAGTACATAGTTCGATTTTATGAGTGCCAATAACATTTCATAAAAATGAATACAGTTTTCGCGTTGCATGGCATTCCAATCGTTTACTTCTTCACTGCTTAGCGTAAGCTTCAGCATCTGCCACAGCCTTTCATGCGGAACACCCAAACCATAGGCATCAAAGAACTGGTAAATGGCTTTCAGTGGCTGTTCAACCGATTCTTTTGACAGGTTCCACAATTCTTCTGCCGACGGGTTGTTTACAAATTCTGTATGTAGCATATATGTTTATTTAAGGTCTATTTTCTTTTTATGCAAAACATAAGCTGTTTTAATAAGATAGTCTAAATGTTGGTACATTAATATCAGGCTGCCTTTATGTATCTTCCTGCAACCTTTATAGGTAATAACTGATTCCAGCAGGTCGAGCAATTCAATTCTTGCATAGCGTTTACTGAAAGTGCTGCAGAAGTATTGAATTACTGTAAGTGGATGTTCCGTCTCCTTTTTGCTCAACAACTGTAATTGTACATCGGCGGCATGTGCGAAAGCTTTTGATGACTTATCCTTACACTGTTTTTTATATACCAACCATAACGCCTCTGACAATTTCATTAAGTCATTTGTGAAATCAAGCAGGTCTTCCCTTGCACCGCCTTCATCATAGGCGCTCTCTCCGTTAACCAGGGCAATTGTTTGCCACTCCTGTATGTCTTCAATAAAATCACAAGGATGATAATCAATAAATACATGTTCCAGTCCTTTCATGATGTTGCCGTTTTCTTCACTTAAAAAGTGATACGGCTTGTAAAACCTTTTTCCTTTAGCATATTCTTCATGCATGGGTTAACTTTTATCAGTTAAATACTTTGCAAATCCCGATGGTTTTAAAGTCCCTTTCTTTTGGAGAGGAATTTAGGGAGAGGCTTATTCCATTTCATCATCCGTTGTTGTGTCATTACCTGTTATAGCCGTGCGCACATACAGCAGGTGTGCTGCCTCCAATAGTTTTTGCAGCATGAGGTTAAGCTGCAACGCGTCCATCCCTTCATCGTCGAAGCTTTCACCGGACAATGCATAATGAAGAATGGTATTAAGCAATTCACCTGTATCTTCTATATGCGGCGTCAATCTTTTTAATGCCTTGTATGGATTGAAAAATTCGCCTGCCGACAAATGCCTCGGCAGGTTGTACCAGCTTTCATGTTCCCGGTAAGGGCTGCAAAAAAGACGACTGTTCTTAATATCGGGCAATTGCTTTTTATCGTCACGCTTTATCACCGCATTTTGCCTTTTGCACTTGCAACCCGCAATCTCCATTAAGGCATCCAGCAACACTTCTAAGCGGTGAAAGAAATGAATAAGGTCGGCAGGATATTTTCCTGTCCACACAGCATGGCTGCCGGCTGCCAGCAGTGATTGTTGTATGTACCTGTATGCATGTTGCACGCTGAACGCATCAAAGAAAAGGCTGATGTTGTTGTAACAATTGGTGATATGCTTGTTTTCGGTTACCATACATAAACGGTTTATGCTTTGTTACATATAGCAATATCTCCCTGTGACCCTTCACTTGTCTTGTTGTGTAAAAAGCAGTCATCATTAGTGCAGGTGCGCACATATAACAGGTGCGTTGCTTCCAGTATTTTTTGCAGCATGATGTTTACTTTTAGCACATCCCACTCCACGTAAGATTCGTTAAGGCTGTTGTGTGATAAAGCATGTTTTATAATCATGTCAAACAAGTCATCATCTTCATCTGTTTTTTGAATAAACCGTACGGCTTTTTTAAGCGCTTTATAAGGGTTGCGGTATTCTTTTGAAGAAAGATAAACCGGCATCCATAACCGACTTTCGGGTTTGTTGTGCACATCGCAAAAGAGGCTGGTATTGCTGCAATCATCTATGTCAATAGTTGTATCAATAATGGCTGCCTGTCGTTTGCAACCTGCCGCTGCAAGATGGGTGGTTGCATTATAGAGTTTGGTGAAGTCTTCATAAAAATAGATAAGGTCGGCAGGTGGCCCATCTTTCCATTGCTTCCTGCTGTTGGCAGTCATGAGTGATGATTGAATGTATTTCCTGGAACCAGGCAGGTCAATTGATTTATAATACCAGCAGATGGAACTGTAACATGCTGCAATATTTTTGCTTTCGGTTATCATGAATTGATTGTTTTTATTCTTTACTTTTTCTCTTGATAGAAAAAGTAACAAAAAGATCAGGCACGAATGATATTTGCTCAGCATCATGTTTGTTTTTAATTGTCTTCGCGAACCTCCTTCGTCGGTTTCGACACATCTGTGCACGGCCTTGATTGCTCACTGTGTTTATTATTTTTTTCAAGGTGTTCGCGAATCTCCTTCGTCGATTTTAGCTTTTGTGCTGATGACTCTTCAGCCTTGGTGCCTTGGTGACTATGCTTCTACTGCATTATTTATTTTAATAGTGTTTCTATCCCGATAACAACATCAGCTTGCTTTCAAAAGCCTGCGTGGTGTTGGTGATGATGGTTTCCACCATATCAAAAAGGTTGGTGATGGACATGGCTTCATCGAAGCTGGAGAAGATGCCCGTATAATAAACAGAAACATTATCCAATGCCTCTAATATTTTCTTTTCGGGAAGCGTGGCGTCCAAAGCAGGCAGGTAAAAGATGCAAGGCTGCATAAGTTGCCAGAGGTTGGTAAAGAAAATATCTTTTTCTCCAAAACTATACAGCACTGTTCTGCATAATTGTTCTATTACAGAACGTAAAAGAATTAAACCGGTAACAGCTTCCTGTTTTTTGCAGGCTTTTGCTGTTTTAAAGAGTTCATTGACATTGGTTATGCCTTGCTGAAAACTTTCTTTAACTGATGCTGCAAGTGCCTGTAATTGTTCCTGCGGTACAGGCTGCAGTTTATAAGGGCTGCCGGAGAAAACCAAAAGCCTTTCCCGGCAGGCTATGGTATAATACAGGTTGCTTGCCGCCAGCCCGGCCTCCATTTGCGCAGCGGTATGTACTGCTACATGCACCTGCTGCATTTTAAAAGCGGCAATATTGGTGAATATTTGTGCAGCTTCTTCGTTAATGGTTTGTGTATCCACCACAATAATGATCTCTGTATAATGCTGCTCTGTGTTGTTGAGTGCAGTGGTATAAGGCAACACAAAAATGCGCTCCGGTTCTAACGTTAATGCCAGCAATTGCAGCAGGGGTTGAAGGCTGGCATGCACTGCTGCAGTTTGCAGTAAAGAGCCTGTTTGTTTTAACCAGGTATCATACTCTGTGGTGATGGCTGAAGGGTGCAGGTGAAAGTGGTAAACGGTGTGGGTGGAGAAATCATTATCATGTGAAACCCCTCCCTGGGTAATAAGACTTGGTTGCATTGGATGGGTATTGAATGGTGAGGAAATGATTGAACCAGCCAACGCAAAAAGAGCGTGGGTTAGTTCCTGTGGCTCTGAAGGGCTGCGACACCCCGACTCCAAACAAGAACGCCCACGCCTTAGCGTGAGCGATTTACCTTATTTTTCCGGAGTCATTGAAAGGTCGCAGTTTTCAGAACCAGAAAATAAAGCAAACACGCTTATAATATTTTATGTGTTTGCAAAACTAAAGCTCAATAATTAAGTATCGTTGAAAAGCATGTTTCTTGATTTTAATGATTCAAAGATAAAGAATAAATGTATTTAAAATCACCTTAGTTAAATATTTATGCATCAAATTATTAAACTGGTTCACAAGTGCTTCTTTTTTTGTTAGTTAGATTGATTGATAACTTATGGCAAAGCAAAAAGAGAGATACAACAGAATTAAAATTGTTTTATTAGAGAAAGAAAAGACCAACTTATGGCTTGCCGAAAAATTGAGCGTAAGTAAAACTACTGTTTCAAAATGGTGTACGAACGATAATCAACCTACGGTTGAAACTCTATTTAAGATTGCGGGCGTTTTGGATGTTGAAGTTTGTGAATTATTGGTGACGGGGAAGAAATAATGTTTATCTTAACCAGTAAGATTTGGTTTAGATTGATAGAATCGAATCTTCGATTTTAAGTCACTGTCTCTATTCATAACAAAAAGTTGAACCATATGGTCTGGATAAAATTTCCTAACCCTTATGAGCAATTTGCTGATAATTTTTACAAAGCATATTTTCCTCAAACAAGTATTTATTGTCCTTCTTCGAAAATGCATGGATTAAAAGAAAAGCATTTAAGGGGATGCAGGTTTTGTGGTAAATCAATGCCTGATGTTACTTTCAAAAAAGATGCACATATAATTCC
>JAEWJV010000226.1 GCA_023386395.1 Bacteroidota bacterium | reverse complement strand
GCAGCAATGCGTGCACTTTGTTCAATCAGCGGCATATCCCATGAACAGGATAAACCGAGCGGAATGGGAAATATGGTGCGATGGCCATGAATCACATCCAAACCAAACATCAACGGAATTTTAAGACGTGAATTTTTTACAGCAATATCCTGTGCTTTGCGGATTTGACCGGGGCCGTTTATACCAAATAAACCGCCAACCTGCCCGTTGCGGATTTTATTATCAACATCTGTACTCACCACAGCCCCTGTAACAGCGCCGCCGGGTGTAACAAGATTTAGCTGGCCTATCTTTTCGTCCAGCGTCATTTTGCCCATCAGGTTTTTTACAAAAGCATTCATTTTTTGTTCCTGCTGGTAAGTTTGCTGGGCAGATAAGAACGATGCAGCAGTTATTGTAAAAAGAACGAACAGGCAAATTTTTTTCATGGCAAAGAATTTACTTATTCAAATATAATCATGAACAAAACGTGCAAACGGGCGGGGTTGTATTTATTTAAGTTAAGTGACAAAATTTTTTAGTTTAACATGTTGTGCTATTAAACTATATTGAAGATATTTCGATGACAGAAAATGAGAAGCATCACAAATGTCATACTGTATAAATATTCTATTTGCAAATTCCTCTTTATTTTGATTTATTACGGTGCAGAGATGTCTCGTTGCCTCAATAACGTGTTATGAACATCATTTACAGGCACTCTCTAAAACCAGAGGGCACAACATATTACAGTTTAATAATCTTCTTCGTCAACACCTTATCTGAGAATATTGCCTGGACAATATACATGCCTGCGGCACAGTGGCTGAGATCAATATCATAATAAGTGCCGGCTTCACCGTTTATATTAACCTGGATGATTTTTTGCCCCATCATGCTATATACAACTATCGCCTTAAGATTGGACGGCGGCGGATAAAACTGTACTGACACATTGCTGGTGGCCGGGTTGGGCGTTACCAAGAAACCCTGCGCCTTTAAATTTGGATTGATAGTAACTGTTCTGAGATTAACATCATCCAAAAAAATATTGTTTTCATATTCTTCTGTATTCCTGAAGGCTAATAAAATATTGCCTGCATTTATATAATCTGCCAGATTGATAGAGTCTTTGCGCCATTCAGATGAAGCAGGCACAAATTCGGTAGTTGTTGGCGTTGTTCTTGTTACAAGGTCGTTTCCATATTTTTTATAAATGCTGGTATAAGTTGCGCCGCAATCTTTGCTTACAAGTACTTCCAGCGTGTCCCAGACATTGTTAGCAGTATTAATATCAGTATAAGTAGCAGCCGCAACATAAAATGAAAGAAAAGCGGAATCTACACCGGCGATATTAATATCCGGGAAACGCAAATCATCTTTTTGGTCGTTGGCATTATAATTAAAATTGTTGATCATAACACTGGCATTACCTGACTTTGCCGCACGGGTGGTGCGTTGCCATGTAATATAACCGTCAGGATTTACAATATCCCAGGCCATTGGCGGGAAGGTAGCGTTTTCAAAACCTTCTGAAACAGTTGCCGCTGCTGCATAGTATTGAAAAGCGGATGTAAGCGTATCATTATCTGTAACCTCATCGGGTTTACTGTTGGGGCCTGAAGTATAAACAGCAATGGTGTGAATGCCATCTGCTATTGTTAAATCATTCAATTGCACCTGTGCAGTTGCGTTATGCGCCAGTGCACCATTCCAGTTATAGGTTGAACTGTTTTTACCATCAATTAATACAGTTATGTTTAAGCTGGTTAATACCTGTGTGCCCGCATTTTGTATAGTAACGGCAGGCGTTAAACTGTTGCTGCATATTCTTGCTGCCGGCGCATCTATTGATTGCAGCGCAGCATTGTAAGCATATTGCACAGGTGGCTGGCAACCATCGGAAGTTAAGAGTGAAGAACGATACGCCAACACAGCGTCTTCCATGCGTTCAACCTGTTCTGTTGTAAACAAAACAAGGCAATCATCGTTACTGTAATCCATATAATTCTGATACATGATACCATTGCCATCCGAAGTGCAGTTATCAATTATTACGCCTGTATAACAGCCTGAACTGGCATCCGCCTGGTTGGGCGTATCATCAATGTAATCCGTGCCGGTGCAGGCGCCTTTATCATCGCCCCATATATGATAAAGATTAAAGTAATGACCTGTTTCGTGCGTTAATGTTTTGCCACCGTTGTACACAGCATAAGAACCACCTGGCAGGCTGCGATAATCAATAACCACGCCTTCCGCATCAACAGAACTATCTTCAGGAAAAGTAGCATAGCCCAACACACTGTTGGATAAAACACAAATCCATACATTGAAATATTTATCATCATCCCAAATATTAGCGCCGCCGGATGAAGCATATTTTACGCCGTCATTGGTACTGAATGAATTCTTTGTGGTAACAATACGCTCAATACCGCTGGTGATGTCGCCGGTTGGTGTGCGTTTAGCAAGGCAAAATTGAATATTCGATTTTCCGTACAATGATTTAAAATAGGAGGGAATATTGGTGGAGTCTGCATTCATGCCCCCAAAATCTTTATTTAAAACATCAAGTTGTTCAAGTATCTGTTCATCCGTTACAGCGCCTGGGTTTTTTAATACAATATGAAACACCACCGGGATAGTAGCGACAGATTCAAGCCTGCTGCGGCTTCTAAGCAATTTATAATAACCACTTTTAACGGCATCATTAAAAGCTGCGCGCCTTTGTTCAAATCGTTTTTTAAATGTTGGGTTGTTCTGAAATTTTATTTCAAGCCGCTGCATGACACCACATTTTTCCTGCGCCGTTTTATTCTCTTCCTGTGCTGATGATGTTGTATAAAAAACTATGAATGCGAGCAGGCATAAAAAAAATCGGGGTTTATACATTCGATGTTTGTTTTGGATTTCTTTGATAAAACTAATCTTTCTGCTGTAAGATCATGCAATATAAATTTATGTTGTTTACGCATTGCATTAACACAACAGTTCTTTATTGATATAATTCAAGCCGGGCAATAAAAATATAAGTGCCTGCAGGCTGCAGTCATTATAAGCAAACATATATTAAACAGTAAGCTGCCCGGCGTGCGCCTGTTTACGCTTTTATATTATCTTTATTCACAGGAAAATTGGTTAAGTTGCCGGCTATCCTTAAATGATTTTGTGAACGGCAGACGTCTTAATTGTATGCTTACAAAAAAATAAAATAAAAAATCAATTAATTTTATTTAACCGGACAAGGTAGTTAAATCAATATGAAGTCAAAAGCAACACGGCTTATTGCCATAGCATGTTTTACAGTTATCAGTCTTGCGGTTCTCCGCTTCAAACCGTGGGAACGCAGTAATAACAGTAGTGATAATAATATGGCAACCGCTAACAATGTGATTCATGAAGGCGGCAATAAAAAAGCAACACGGGAACTTACCGTTGGTTTTCTCCCGGTAACCTGCCATCTTACCTGCCCGGTTACAGACTTCGCTTCAAAGAATACACAAACCAATACCAATTTTAATTCAAGGTTGTTTACAGATTTTCCTACGGTTGTAAGCGCCATGGAAGCCAAACAGATACAGGCATCTTTTATGATTGTGCCACTGGCCATGAAACTTCGTGAACAGGGTGTTCCCGTTCAAATATGTTATCTAGGCCACCGCGACGGTTCTGAAATTGTGGTAGCCAAAAACGGTAATATCAGAAGCCTGAAGGATTTAAAAGGAAAGAAACTGGCGCTGCCCAGCTTTTTCAGTAACCAGAATTTCGTTATTCATAAACTGATGGAAGATTATGGAATGAAAAAAGACGATATTACTTTTATCATTCTTCCGCCGCCCGATATGCCAACCTCTTTGGCAGCCGGCGCCATTGATGCCTATTTTGTGGGCGAACCTTTTTGTGCCAAAGCTGAACTGGATGGAACAGGCCGCATTCTATATTATTCAAGAGATATATGGCCCAATTTTATTTCCTGCGCGCTGGTGGTGCATGAAGACCTCATAAAAAGTAATCCTGATGTGGTAAAAGACCTGGTAGGCGGTATAGCCGCATCCGGCCTTTGGGCTGAAAAAAACCGTGCTTCAGCGGCAAAGCTTGTAGCGCCTTATTTTCATCAAAATGAAAAGGTGTTGAACTATGTGCTTACCTCCTCTCCTGAACGTGTAAAATATATAAGTTTAAACCCTACCGACGAAGACCTGCAAAGCATTGAAGACATGGGTATAAAGCTTGGCTTCCTGAAAAAAGAAATACCCATAAATGAACTTGTAAACCGCAATTTTATTCCAAAGGAAATAAAACCGGCTGCTATTAATATTGCGGAAAATATCGATTCAAAATAGTTAAACGGAGTTTT
>JAEWJV010000204.1 GCA_023386395.1 Bacteroidota bacterium | reverse complement strand
CCTTTAAACAGCATCATCATAAAAAAGAAGCCAAAAAGATCAAACCCGTCTTCTGCAATTTTTTGATTGGCTGCAGTAACGTATTTGCCCCAGTCCATATCCAGGTGCCAGCCAAAGAAAGGGTTTTCCCAGCCCGGCGGCACATTCAGTTTTGAAGTATCGCCCTGCAAATGCTGCATGGCAATTACAGCAACGGCAATGCAGCCAATGGTCATAATAATATACTTGATCAGGTCGCCTAAAACAATGCTGTGCATGCCGCCCAGCACCGAGTAAAACATGGCAAACAAGGTGAGGATGATGCCATAAAAATGTGCTACGTATTCCGGTGCAACATGAAAAGGTATATGCGGTTGCACCATATCCCAGGGCACAAAAATTTCAACGAATTTGCCAAGACCTATAAAGCCATACGCCATAAAGCCGAGACAGCCAATCAATGCAAATGCAACAATAATGGTATGCGAACCTTTCACACCTTTGCCTTTCAATCCAAAGCGGGAAGCCAGCCATTCAGCGCCGGTATTGGCATTGGAACGCCGCAACCATTTTGACAGGTACATCATATTAAACACCTGGTTAAATACCGGCCACAACCAGGGTATCCAAATACTCTTCATGCCATATACAAAACAAAGCGCCACCATCCACATGGTGCCGCTTATATCAAACATATCCGATGCGTCGCTCAGCCCCAGTAAATACCAGGGCAGGCGCTTGCCCCCAAGCAAATAACTCTCCTTGTTCTGCCTTGCTTTTTTACGCAAAAACCAGCCAAGAAAAATCATTGTTATGAGGTACATAACAATGGTGGCATAGTCTATAAATTGTAGCTTCATGCCCCCGGCCCCCAAATGGGTATTTTAAAGTTCGTAATAATTTGAAGTCTCATTTTTTATCTCAGTTTCAAACCTCTTTTTTTCAAAAAGATTGTTTGAATATTTATGTTACCAGCTAATGAACAGGTGGCATCGTTTCTTGCGTCGCAACACTTCATCTGCATATTTTCATGGCAACTGCGGTTCCTGCTCATACATTCAAACAGTTTTTTAAAAGCCCGGAGTAGAAACTGCAGGCTTTTTTTCTGCTTGTTTTATTTAGAACATTTTGCCCAAAATGCATTCACCTGAAAGGGCAAAAAATCATTTACTATTTATATAATTTTTCCCTCGCTGCATCGCGCCGCAGCCATATTTTCTCATCGTTGCAAAACTTCACAAAATCTTCTGCTGATGCATGGCCTTTGTAAGGCAGATAAAATTCTGTGCTGCCATCATGCTTTGCGCCAGCATTGCGCCATGCAAGCGCATAGGAAACCTTGTGTTTTTTTAAAACCGGCAATAATGTTGATGTAAACCATGTTGCATCAGGCAGGCCACCATAACCAAACTCCGTAAGCGCAGGAATTTTATGATGCGCGGCGGCCAAACTGTCGAGCATTGAAAACATATTGCCGGCATCTTTCATAAATTCAGCATTGCTGCCACGCTGGTAAATATCAAACCCAATCACATCCACAAAATCATCGCCTGGGTAGCGTTCGAGGAATTCGCCTGCCGAATAAAACTTATCCGTATTAAAAGCATACAGTAAATGATGCAGGCCTTTTTCATCCCGCAAATATTTTTCTGTGTATTGATAAAGCTGCTTTATTTCATCCGGTGTACAGTTCTTTCCGCCCCACCAAAACCAGCTTCCATTCAATTCATGAAACGGGCGGAAAATGATGGGGATATATTCACCTTTATCGCCTTTTAAACTTTTTAAAAATGCAGCCACTTTATCTAACCATGAATTATATAAGTCGTTTGCAGAACCACCCGGTAAAGCAGAAGCGACCGTCCCCGGTTCCGGGTCCCACGCGGTTTTGCCGGTTAACGGGTTGTTCAAATGCCAGCTTATGGTTATAACGCTCCCATGTTTGTAAGCGTCCTGTATAAAGTTCCGCATTTTATCAAAAGGAACGCCGTCTAAATTCATCGCGTGGTCTAATTCAAGCCTTCCCAACTCATATCCAACTACCGCAGGATAATCGCCGGTTACATCTCTTACATCGCTTCTACCTGTTTCGTATTTCCAACCTACACCATAAGCACCGTCATCCTGGTGGCCCAACATGATGCCTTTGTTCAGCACTCTTTTTAAGTTGTTATAAAGATTGATGGTTTCAGGCGTAGCATTTTTATCGCAGGGCAAAGCAGTTTGCGCCAGCATATTGCTTTCAAACAAAATCATTAAAACAAGACTTGCTAAAATTGCTTTGCGCATGGAATTTATTTATGATTTAGTTCACGCCAATATCATCAACATAGATTGTAAAGCCGCCCGTGCCGCTAAATTCCTGTACCCATATTTCTTTTAAAACATCATCGCCGGTAAGCGTAGAAAGCGGTATGGAATAATCAGTCCATTTGCCTTCAACAATGGTAGTGTTGAATTTATTATTAGCGCCGTTTAAAGCAATGCTAACTGTTTTGCCGCCACTGCCAGGCGCTCCGTAAATTGAAATTTTAAAAGTAGTGTAAGACGCTAAAGGTATAGTGGCGCCGCCAAGTTGTAACGGAGAGCCATAGCCGCCTTCATAGTCAATTCTGACGGAATTGTCACCTTCTCTTACAGGATTGGTATTGCCATAATTTGCTGTGCCACCCCAACCACCGCCAGTCCAGCCGCCGGCGCTTGTCCAGTTGCCTGTTACAGCATCCAGGTAAATGGGTAATGCAATAACCGGCGGAGGAACGGCCCCACTTATCTTCAAAATATCGGGAGACTGAACAGTTAATGTTGAGTTGATGACGCCTAAAGTTATTTTTCCTTCAGTAACGCCTTTAGGCACTTTCACTACAAGTTTAGTTGCGCCCTGGCTTACAAAAGTTTTCACTGCATCTGCATTCTGAAAAAGAATGGAAGAAACCAGGTTGAGATTGGTTCCTGTAAGCGTGAGGTCTGATTCAGGATCAACAGGATTGGGGGTCATTGCTGTAATTGCCGGCATCAGTATATTTAAATCTGTTGATGAGGTTGTTTGCACACCAGAAGCTGCTTCCAGTGTTATCTTCCCATTTACAGTTTCACCCGGCACTTTTACTACGAGTTTGGTTGCACTCTGGCTTATAAATTCCGTAACAGCATCAGCAACGCCGGAGAAATAAACTTTAGTTGCAAGGTCAAGATCAGTTCCGGCAATCGTTAATTCATCTGCATGTTTTAAGGGATTGGGCGAAAGCGCCGTGGCAACCGGTAAGGTTACATGTAAAGTATCGGTTGTTTCTACCGTGCTGGAATCTGTGCCGCCATAAGCCAGTACCAGCGTACCAGTTTGTGCATCTACCGGAACGGTTACCTGCAGCTCGGTTTTACTTTGGCTTACAAAACTGGCAACTGCTTTTCCATCATTGAATGTTACGCTTGTAACCCAGTTAAGATAATCGCCCGTAATGGTTATATTCTCACCCGGCCGCACTACACTTGTTATAGAAGAAACAGCTGCCGCTACGCCAATATTAAATTGTGTTTTTGAAGTAATGTCGCCGGATGGCGTTTTTAAAGTAACGTAGCCTTTTTCTGTTTCCGTGGGTACAATTACATGTATTTCCGTGTTTGTTTGCGAAATAAAATCGCTGCCTGCAACGCTTGCATTGGTAAAGTCTATTTGGGTGACCTGATCGAGGTTGCTGCCGTAAAAGCGAATGGTATCACCGGGCTGGGCACCGGTGGGGCCAAAGCTCAGCAATACGGTTTCACCCGATGTTTTATCGGCTGTATCTTTTTTACATGCATAAAAAGACGCAGTTGCCATAACAGCAACCAGTAACAACAAGCGCACGTTATAAATTATTTTCATCTTATGTAGTTAGAATTGATTGAATATTTATTGGTCAACTTTTGGAACAACCCTGAAGTTGTCAAAACTCATGTCAGCATCCAGGTCGCCGGGGCCCTGCAGTAACACCATGGCCCAATATCCGTTTGGATTTACAACCGGCGCCACAGAATAGCCTGCTACAACTTCATCGTATGGTATAACCACTGTTTGCCACAAACCTTTGCTGTCAAATGGCGGCGCCCATTTATATCCTTTTGTATCCTGCACTACCGACCCTCCGGCATTAATGGTTATCATGCTGTTGTTATAGGGCTTCATGGTATTTATCTCAAACTTGAGATAATATTTTTCAGGGTGAAGAATGGCATCGTCAGGAATGTTTTTACTGTAGCTTGGCATAGAACCGGCATCACCATCGGCAAGCTCATTCCAGCTCCAGCTACTAACCTGTGCTTTTATCCGGAAATAGTTGCCGTTTATTTTAGGTGGGTCGTTTGGTCCCGGGTTTGTTACTACAAGTGACGCATTGTTCCAACCTTGGAAAGGATCACTGCCAATAAAAATATTTCTTGAATCCCTAAACCAGAAGTCAGATTTAGTTTCGCCGAAGTTGGTGGTAATGGTTACAGGTCCTGCTTGTGCACCGGCGGGAACCTTAAACTGTAACTGGTCATCTTCAACAGATACAAGCTCGGCAGTAGCGCCACCGTTAAAAGTAACCGTAAGCGGTTCATAAAAATAGTTGCCCAGGATTGTTGCAACATCTCCGTCATTTACAAATTCACAGAGCATGCTGCCTATATATGGCTTGCTTATTTGAACCTCAAAAGGATATTCAAGTTTATAACCATTTTTAAAAATTATGGTTATTGTATTGGTAATGGAATCTGGTATATTGCTGGGAACGGAAGCCAGTATAGTGGTTTTGCTGATATAGGTAGGCGTTAACCTGGCCTGTTGATTATTGAACCAAACTTCCCTTGCGTTCTGCAAATTATCGCCCACAATTGCAATTAGCTGACCCTGCCCTGCACCTGCAAGCAAAGAATCTGAAGATTCAGGGCTGGTGATCCTTATATAATTTACTACGGGTGTGGCGCCTGAAGATGAATCTTTCTTGCAGGAAGCAAACATGCATGTTGCCGCTACGAACATCAGCAGTATTGGTAATATATTCTTTGTAAATTTCATTGGAATAATATTTCTATTTTCAAAATTTTATTGCTGTAACCAATTATGGATAGTCCACCGGTTCTCTTTTAAGATTAGGGGCCTGGCTTAATTCTGCATTGGGTATAGGCAGTAAAAAGTTACCCTCATTGGCGGTAATTTGCCTTTCGGTAAACCAGGATGTTTTGGTAAACGTCCATTGTGTTGGGTTAGGCATCTGATCAGGCTCTGCAAAAAATAGTCCCCTGTCCTGTGCATTCAGCATTTCAAATGCTTTTTGAGGGTTCCAATAGTGCAGGCTTACGAAATCGTACCACGCCATGCCTTCCATTGCAAACTCTTTAAATCTTTCAGAATAAACTTTGTCTAATGTAAGTGGCCCGCTTCCGTTGACCCCGCCAACCTCATACGCCGGTAAACCAGCTCTTGTATGTACCGCATTAAAGTATTCAACAGCCGTGGGATCGCTGGTAGAACTGTTATTGCCTATCACCGCCTCCGCATAAATCAGGTATAATTCGGCCAAACGCATCATGTAAGTGTCATTGGGATAATGCTGCTGAGACGCTATGCCAGCCAAATCCAAGGGCGAACCAATTACATATTTTTTAACCGAGAGGAAATTATTATCAGTACCGGTAAAGGGAAACACCAGGGCTGTTTTACTGCCCACACTTGTTATTTCAGGATACGTAAAACCAGGTAACATAAAGGTTGCATGCAGGCGCTGGTCCAAAGTTCTTCCCTTTAAAGTACCATCCGCCTGGGAAGCGAAGCCGTCATACTGGCTAAGCAACCACCAGGTGCAGCCTTTATCGCCACCCCAGCCTCCAAAAGAAATATCTGGACTGAAAGCGAGGTATTCAGGCATACTGTTGGCCGTGCCCCATGCAGATGTGCCGGAGAAAACCCATTGCAGTTCAAACAGGGATTCTGAATTATTGTCATAAGGATATCTGAAAAGGTTTCCATAATTATCCACGAGCTTTTTTCCACTGTTTTGAATAACATTCTGTGCATAGTATTTGGCGCTGTCTAAAAACTCCTGCTTTCTTGTGCCATTGCCGCCTTCCACGCCGGCCCTGGTTAAATAAAAACGGGCAAGCATGCCTTCTGCCGACCATTTTGTCAGCCTTCCTTCCTGCGAAACAGATGTGGGCAGATCTTCGGCGGCGGCACGCATTTCGCGGGTAATGAAACGCCATACACTTGAAACAGTATTCCTCGTAATAGATGTGTCAAATAATTGCTCGACATTATTTTCAATAACAGGTACCGGCCCCCAGTTCATTACCAGAAAACGGTAAGCCAACGCCCGCATAAATCTCGCTTCTGCAATAGCCACTTTTTTTGCACCTTCAGTAACATTTGCACCGGCAAAGCGATTGATGTTATAGATGGCAAGGTTGGACTGTGCGACCACATTAAAGAAAGCTCTCCATGAAGCGCCGTTTTCACCATTATCGCCGGTAGTATTAAATAATACATTACCCCTGTCGTTCCATGCTGAGAAGGCCGATCCTCCCCTGAAATCGCCGAGGTTGTACATGGCTTTATCGTTATAATCGAACCACACTTCGCTGTATAAAAGCGATGTGGCTGCTGCCAGTTGTTCATCATTCTGATAAAAATTCACATCTACAATTGCACTTTCGGGCGGTTTTTCCAGGAAATCTTTTTTACATCCCGGCAAAGCTGCCACAGCCAGCAACAGAACTGCTAAATAGCTTATATATGTTATCTTTTTCATATTGACAGTAGTTTAAAAGTTTACGCTTACAGCAATGTTATACATCCTGGTTAGCGGGTAACGGCCGAAATCTATACCAATGGCCTGGTTGTTTGATGCCGAACCGGCGCCTATATAAGAGCCTATTTCCGGATCGTAGCCGCTGTATTTTGTAAGCGTTACCAGATTTTGCGTACCTATTGTTGCACGCAGGCCCTTTATCATTTTTGTGTAGCCCAACCATTTTACGGGGAAATCGTATGACAGTGAAACATTTTTTAAGCGCAGATAAGAACCGTCTTCTACAAACCTGGTTGAAATTTTATTGAAGTCGTTATCCGACGCTATCTGGCCGCTTGTTATCCTTGGAATAACTGTTGCCGGGTTGGATATTGTAACTTTTCCTGCACCATCATCAATTAACCTGGCATAATCCATTACACCGGTTAACAAATTCCGGCTCAGGTTTATGTTATTGGGGTTGCTTGCATCCTGTGCTATATAATTGTAAACATCATTTCCGTAAGTTCCGATTATCAAAATACTTAATTCAAAACCTTTATAATTAAAAGTATTTGTAAAACCCCCTGTAAGTTTTGGCCAGGGGTTTCCAATATTGGTCATATCATCTACCGTTATTATACCATCGCCATTGATGTCTTTATATTTTACATCGCCTACCCATAAGCCTGTGCTTTGATCGGCAGGTATCCTGTTGCCTGAATTATCAACAGGAACCGGGCTTTTTTCAATGTCTTCCACTGATTGAAAGAGGCCATCTGCTATATACCCTCTGAAAAGCCAGGGCTGATAGCCAATAGCGGAACGTTGTGTCCAGTTGTTCATCCACCAGGAAGATCTTTCAAAGAAAGCCATGTCTGAATTAAGGGAAGTGATAGTACTCTTATAGTGGGAGATATTAAAATTAGAATTCCATTTAAAGTTTTTATTATCAATAATTGTTGCGTTGATGGTTACATCCCAGCCTTTGGTTTTTAATGAGCCGGCATTAACCTGCGGTGCACCAACAGAACCAGGACTATTATTGGTACCCATATACCAGGGCAGGCTGGCAGGCATTAGCATATTGCTCACATCGCGGATATAGTAGTTCGCATCAATGGTGATCCTGTTTTTTACGAATCCTAAATTGAGGCCAATGTTGTTGGTATTGGTTTCTTCCCATTGAAGTTCAGGATTGGTAAAGGTTGAGGGTAAAAACCCGGTTCCCCATTGTGTGGCGCCGGTAGCCATTGCGGCGTAAACACCGGAACTGTTGCTGCCCTGGTTGCCGGTTAAACCTGTTTCATATCTTAATTTAACTTCACTCATCCAGGGAACATCAAAGAATTTTTCCTGGCTAAGCCTCCATGCTACTGATACAGAAGGGAAGCTGCCCCATCTTTTATCAACGCCAAAGTTTGGTGATCCATCTCTCCTGTAAGTGGCTGTTAACAAATAGCGATTATCATAATTATAATTTATTCTTCCCAGGTAAGATTCCATTGACCAGGGATAAGTGCCGCCGCCGTTAGTAGAAGTAAGCGGATCTCCTGCATTTACATCAAAGATATCGTTGGTAAGAAAACCGGTCCTGCCCGCAGAAAGCGCCTGGTATTTAGATTC
>JAEWJV010000202.1 GCA_023386395.1 Bacteroidota bacterium | reverse complement strand
GCGCAAAGGTGGTACTGCATGGATTGGAAGAAGAATGGGGCAAAACGGTATTAAATGAAACAGGCAGGGATAAGGCCGTTTTACACATTGAAGATATAAGCAGTGAAGGTGCGGCAGAACGGTTGGTGCAACTGGCCGTAAAATCATTTGGTAAACTGGATGCAGTTGTAAACAATGCAGCCATTGTTGCATCGTCCAGTATCCACACAACGGACCTGAGCTTCCTGCGGAAAATACTGGAAGTAAATACAATTGCCCCTTTTAGTTTAATTAAAGCCGCGCTGCCTTATTTATCTGAACAAAAACGTTGTGTATTGAACATAGGTTCGGTTAATGCTTACAGTGGTGAACCCAACCTGTTTGCCTATAGCGTTAGTAAAGGAGCTTTGATGACGATGACAAGAAATCTTGGTGATACTTTATTCCGCGAAAATCATGTGCGGGTAAACCAGATTAACCCGGGATGGGTGCTTACAGAAACAGAAATGCAACGGAAGAAAGATCATGGCCTTGCGGAAGACTGGTATAAAGATCTGCCACCGGTATATGCTCCGGCAGGCAGGATATTGTGGCCTTCAGAAATTGCCGCCGCCGCGGTTTACTGGCTGGCGGATGAAAGCGGCCCCATCAGCGGGCAGGTAGTAGATTTAGAACAGCATCCTTTTATCGGGCGCAACCCTCCCAAAGATGCTTCAACAATTAAAACATCCAAATAACCAACGGTAACCAACATGCCCAAATTAGCAGCGTTTCCCAAAGCATTTATGCAGGCTTTGTGTAAAGACGGAACAATGAAAGTAAGCGAATGGATCGACCTTGCCTCAAAGCTCGATATTGATGGCCTGGAATGGTACGCCGGTTTCCTGGAAATGAATGATAAAAGAAATTGGCCTTTATTCCGGCAAATGGTAAGCGATAAAGGCAAAGTAATTCCGATGATGTGCTGCTCGCCCGATTTCACGCATCCTGATAAGAAATTCCGCGATAGCGAAATGGAGAAGCAGAAGGTATGGATTGATATGACGCATACATTGGGCGGATCTTATTGCCGCGTTTTATCAGGGCAAAGAAGACCGGGGTTATCCGTTGAAGAAGGCGTGAAACTGGCAGCAGATTGCATTGATGCATGTTTGCCTTATGCACAGGAAAGAAATATTACTTTGATATTGGAGAATCATTATAAAGATGATTTCTGGGAATATCCCGAGTTTGCACAAAAAATGGATGTATTCTGCAAATTGGTTGATGCCGTTCAGCATCCTTTCTTTGGCGTGAACTATGACCCCAGTAACACCTATCTCGCCGGCGAAGACCCGGTTGAATTATTGAAAAGGGTTTCGCACCGCGTGGTTACAATGCATGCCAGCGACCGTTATTTGAAATATGGAACGATAGAAGACCTCCGGAGCGAAGAAGGCGGTGCAACGGGATATGCAAAAAGACTAAGCCATGGTGAAATAGGAAAAGGATTGAATGACTATGATGCTATTTTCTCCGAATTAAAAAGAGTGGGCTTTAATAGCTGGATCAGTATTGAAGATGGCGTTGATGGAATTGAGCAACTGGAAAGAAGCGTAACCTTTTTAAGAAAAAAAATAAAACAATACTGGGAATAAATTTGTTAAACGGCACACTTGCCCCAGGCAGGGATTATACAGGTTTTTCTATGCTTTCAAATGGCTGGTTGATTTATTAAGCTTCAACTTTCTGTTTTTTAAAAGAAGTTTAAAAACCATGAAGTGTGTTAAAAGAAGCAGGGGCACATAAAGAATAACGATAAAATAGGCCGCTCCTAAAAATGGAAGAATACCATACCTGGGGCCATCAATAAATGCCAGCAACAGATCAATAAGCCCCACAATATTGAATATCCATAAAAGAAGCCGGAACGATGCATGGTTTAATAGCAAGAGCGTTATAAAGGCCAAAATAGCTGCGGTGAAATCGCCGAATGCAGCCGGCATTGCCCATGCAGGATTAAGCCCCGCATGAACAACACCCGGCACAAGAAAAGACAAGCCGGCAAAGCGAAAGGAATGTAAAAAAAGAATGGGCCGTACTGCTTTTTTCAGCTCCATATCTTTAACCTGGAGCCAGAGATATTTTTTGCTTACTTTATTCCATACGATAAGGCTCATTAAAACACTTGCTCCAAACAAAATAGTTGTTTCCATCATTAGTATAATTTATACTGCAAAGCAAGCAAGAAGATAAAAGAAGGGAATTACCAAATGGCAAAAACCGGGTTGTCATTTGGCAAATAAAATTGTTTAGTGCCTGGAAAATTCGCGCCTTATTCTGCTTAGCGATGAATTGGTAATACCAAGGTAAGAGGCTATATATTTTAATTGTACAAATTGAAATATCGCTTCATTGTCTTTTATTAAATCTTCGTAGTGTTGCTCAGCCGTTCTGTTAATCATGGCCAGCGTTCGCTTCTTGTACGAAACAAGTTCTTTAACCAGCATACCCCTGCCATATTCCCTAAACTCAGGAGTGGAGTGAAAAAGGGCATTCATTTTTTCGAAAGTAATTGAATAGGCAAGGCAATCTGTAATAGCCTGGATGTTTTCTTCTGAAGGAGTTTGAAGAAAAAAAGAGGCATGGTCATAAACCTGGCGGTTCCCTGCAAAAAGATTTGTTGTTACTTCATTGCCTTCCAGGTCAAAAGTATAAGCTCTCATAATTCCTTCTGCCAAATAGAGAAGATCGCAGATTTTGCCCTCCTTTAGAAAAAATTCATTTCTTGAAAATCTTTGCTCTTCAAAATGATCAATCACGTTCATAATAGTTGCCGGGGACATGAGTGAGTTCTTCAGAAAAAAATCTATAAGAGGTTGTTTGTTCATTGAATTACAGATACATTTTTTAGCCGCGCTTGCAGGGATGAAAGTATATTATTTAAGCTATAAAAACCTGGCAATCTTCACTCCACCTGGCGCAGGTATGCAGGGCGGGGCTACAGTTTCATTACGTCGCAGCAGGGTCTTCGTTAATGGCATTTGTGCAAGGCCACGGAACCCTTCTATGTTATTTAATTCTTCATAATGAAGGATAAAATCTTTGACTGTTGTAATTCATAGAAGCCTGAATTAAGCATTGCCTGCTTATAACGCAGGATCATCCTGCGCACCTGGCTTTACAATGAAGACCCTGCTGCGACAGAAAAAATTAATTGACTGTTGGCAAAAAAGTTTCTACAACTTCATACATTCCTGGTTCAAATTTGGCTATTTTAAGAGCTTCTTCTAAATAAGGCGAAGCTGTTGAATTGCTCCGCATATTTTGATAGTCTTCAATACTTTTCCATTGTGCGTACATTGTAACTTTTGTCCCGTCAATACTGCGGTGCAGACTTGATGAGATAAAACCTTTTATTTGTCGAACACTACTTTCAGTTGCCAAAATCAACAAGTCTACAAGTTTTTGTTGATTAATTGGGTCAACCGTAAATACATTTATAAGCGTCAGAAAATTTGCTTCTTTTGTGATTATTGTCATAGTTATTTTTCTAATTTTTTAACTGTCTGTTTTCGCACTGAACTTGCTGCCAACGAGAGTTTGTGAAAAACCTCTCCATCTGGCGCAAGTATGCAGCAAAGCTTTGTGCATGGCGTACTGTGCCATTGCCTATACAAATATTGTTAACGGGTCAAGCATTTCAATATCTATTAATCCTTTCATACCACAATAGTCTCTTACACTGCTGTACAAATAATCTTCAGTTTTTTCTACAAAACCAGCTTTAACAGGATTCTGGTGTATATATTCCAGCTTTTGCCAGGCCATTTTCTGATTGTTTAATTCTATCGGATTATTGTGCTGCTGCCACAACTGGAAATTGATGTTATTGCTATTCCTTTTGCCTGCCCTTTCCATCATTTATAATATCCACTCTCTTCTACTTTCCTGCGGGATGTTTTTTATTGCTTTATGTAATTCTTCTGATGTATGCCTTTTCATGTTTTGCATTATCCTTTCTAATTTATCTGCATGCGAGCCCATAATAATATGTACGTGACTTGTCATAATACACCAGCCATATAATTCCATGCCTTTGTTTTGCACGCAATATTTCCAGCTATCTAGCATAATTTTTTTATATTCTTCTCTATAAACAGGTCTATCCAGTTTATAACAGCGAAGGTTACAAAATACAGTTTGCTGTTGTCTTTGAATTTGTATTTACGGCTCAAAAGTTTTTATCGCTAATTTAAAATTCTTTGATTGAATTTTTTAGAATGATAGCGCAAGTATGCAGGGCTGGCCTTGTTGTATGGGGTACTTGTGCGGATTTGCTTTGTTTTATGTTGCAAGGCACAAGTACGTTGCGCTGCAAAAGCTAAGTGGCATACTTGCGCCAGATAGGGGTTTTGTCAGTTTCATTTAATACATTATACTTCTTTCCTTTGCATTTTTCAGATTTGTTTTAAAGTATCCCGTCAACTGTTGTTTGATTTTAGTGTCTATCTCATTACTAACAGACCAAAAGTCATTTGTAGTTAACTCTAAAATACCTTCAAGAGGCTCCCCGATTTCAAATTTTGGTTTTTGTGAAAGCGTCAATTTATTTATTGGGCATTCAAAAAATATTTGACGTGCTGGCTTATCACTTTTTTTAATTTTGAAAATGTCTTCGTCAGCAACTGAAAAATAGTTAACAATACACTTTTGTCTTGTCAGAACTATTTTATAACCAAACGTAGCATCTCTGGCTGCCAACGCACTTGTTATATAAATTGTGTCGTTGCTTAAATAGGCATCAGTAATAGCATCCAGATTTTTCCCAAGTCCAAAATTTTGTAGAATTATACTGTCATTGGTTGTTTCAACAGACTTTATTGCATTAAGCATTTGTGTCATTGTTGATTTAATGTTTTCATCTATTGTTTTATCAATTGTTGAGTCAACATTATATGGCAACGATGTTTGCCCAAATGATGTAAGATTAATTAGTAAACAGTTTATAAGAACAAAATTGAAAATAATTTTTTTTGTCATAAGGGGGCAGTATTCAAATTACCGCTAACGTTGACGCATTTGTGAAGGCATGGAATTTATGTTCGTCAGCCTGGCACAAATGCTTAATTGAAAAACTGATGTTGAAGATAATTACAAATGTTGAATAGCGTTATGTCTGACAATAACAAAAGATGATAAGAATTATAACTGCACAAGTGCGGCTTTTCAGCCATGTTTTTACAAATGCCTTTGTTGTAGGCAGTAATTTCTCACTGCCGAATTTGACGTTTTGCGATTTCAG
>JAEWJV010000236.1 GCA_023386395.1 Bacteroidota bacterium | reverse complement strand
GGATTGAGTGAAGAAGCGTATGTATATTTCGTGCATAGTTATTATGTGGAGAAATCAGCACATACAGCAGCAACAGCTAATTATGGAATTGAATACAGCGCTGCATTACAAAAAGATAATTTTTATGCTACACAGTTTCACCCGGAGAAATCGGGCAAAGCAGGAGAGAAAATATTGAAAAACTTTATTGAATTATGATTGAAATCATTCCGGCAATAGATGTTATAGATGGCAAATGTGTAAGGCTTTCGCAAGGTGATTATGATACAAAAAAAATCTATAACGAATCACCTGTTGATGTAGCAAAGGAATTTGAAGATGCAGGCATACAGCGTTTGCATATGGTTGATTTGGATGGCGCACAACAAGGTAAGATTGTTAATATAAAAACATTGGAAGCCGTTGCTAACGCCACAAAGCTGAAGATTGATTTTGGCGGCGGCATTAAAACAACCAGCGATGTTCAAAATGTTTTAAAGGCAGGCGCTACATTCTTTAACATTGGCAGCATTGCCGTAAAACAACCGGAAGTGGTTGAAGGCTGGATAAAACAATTTGGCGCAGATAAAATCTTATTAGGCGCTGATGTAAAAGATGAAAATATTATGATACATGGCTGGCAGCAATCAGCCAACATAAATATCTTCAATTATATAAGTGCTTATATAAATAAAGGGATCAACAATATCTTTTGCACTGATATTTCAAAAGATGGTTTGCTGCAGGGCACATCTGTTGATTTATATAAAAAGATACTGGCGAAATTCCCCCAACTGCATTTAATTGCCAGTGGCGGTGTTACCGTTATTGATGATGTGGATGAATTAAATACCATCGGTTGTACAGGCGTTATCATAGGCAAAGCTTTATATGAAGGAAGAATTCAATTATCACAATTAAAAAAATATTTGCAATAAATGCCGCTTACAAAAAGAATCATTCCCTGTCTTGACGTAAAGGATGGCCGCACGGTAAAGGGCGTAAACTTCGTGAATATACGCGATGCCGGTGATGCAGTTGAGCTCGCTTCAATTTATGCAGAACAAGGCGCAGATGAACTGGTATTTTTAGATATTACTGCCACGAATGAGAAACGCAAAACGTTATTAGAACTGGTAAATAAAGTAGCATCAGCCATCAATATTCCTTTTACAGTTGGAGGTGGCATAAGCTCTGTTGAAGATGTGAGTGTTTTATTAAATGCCGGTGCAGATAAAGTTTCCATCAATACCGCGGCTATTAAAAGGCCTGGGTTGATAACAGAAATCGCTAATCAATTCGGGACACAATGCACGGTGCTGGCGGTGGATACAAAGTTTGAAAATGATAACTGGCTTGTTTATTTAAATGGTGGGCGTGTGGCAACAACGATGAATGCAATTGAATGGATGAAGCAGGCGATTGGTTTGGGAGCTGGTGAAATTTTATTAACCTCTATTAATCATGATGGAACCAAGCAGGGTTTTGCCAATGAGTTAATAAAAGAAGTAGAATCATTTTCATCAGTTCCGGTTATTGCGAGTGGCGGTGCGGGCAATATGCAGCATTTTGCAGATGTGTTTGAAGCAGGGGCAGATGCAGCATTGGCCGCAAGTTTATTTCATTATAAAGAAATAAGCATCCCTGATCTGAAAACGTTTTTAAGAAAAGAAGGTGTAAATGTGCGAATAGCGTAGCGGTTCTATGTTTGCTGTTAAAAGCATAAATCACAAAAGTGCATAGAGGCTTTGCCGACATAAAAATATGCAGCACAAGGGAGTGACACAACCGTGCTTAATTGAAATACAAAAGATGGTAACATACAAATCATTCTAAATTTTTTGCAAACAATGAGTAATAATAACGAGCATACACAATCATCTCCAGGAGACGGAAGCACAAAACCCGACTTCCATAAATTTCCGGATAAACTTGTTCCGGTTATTGTGCAGGATGCATCGACGAATAAAGTTTTGATGCTGGGTTATATGAATGAAGCGGCATACAATAAGACTGTGGTTGAAGAAAAGGTAACATTCTTCAGCCGCAGCAAGCAAAGGCTTTGGACAAAAGGTGAAACAAGTGGTAATTTTTTATTGGTGAAAGAAATTTTACATGATTGTGACAATGACTGTATTTTGATAAAGGCCAATCCCGCGGGACCGGTTTGCCATACCGGTGCAGATACCTGTTTCAATGAAATAAATGAAGGCAGCTTTTTATATCAACTGGAAAAAATTATCCAGTCGAGAAAGGAAACGAAACAGGAAGGCTCTTATGTAAACAGCCTGTTTGAAAAAGGCATTAATAAGATTGCGCAGAAGGTGGGAGAAGAAGCCGTTGAAGTGGTAATTGAAGCCAAAGATGACAATGATGAACTTTTTAAGAATGAAGCTGCCGACCTGTTGTTTCATTACCTGGTTTTGCTGAATGCCAAAGGTTTTTCGTTGGCTGATGTAGAGCAAATATTAAGGCTAAGACACAAAAAATAGTTTAATTAGCTTAACAGGCTTATTAACCATAAGCCGATTTGCAACAAGCTGACCAGACAGCTTAATTTCGTACATTTGCAGCCGTTATGATGCAAACGCTGGATATATTACAAGCTGCGCACCGCGATACTATAGATTCAAGAATGGATTTGCTGGAACTGAAAGAACAGGAGATTCCAGGTTCTGCACATTACGTAATCCGCAGGTATAATGCACCCGAATTTGTGAACACGGAAGATAAGGGCATGCTGGTATATCATTACAGCAAAAACCAGCCCGACGAAAATTTTTTCGAGATGCGCTTTTGTATTACCGGAAACAGGTATTGTTCCGGTAAAAATTGTCTTTCCTGCGGGCAGGTAGAAGGAGCCGGTTGTAAAAGCCACAATACGATTGATGTTTTCTCTTTTCATTTTTCAACTAATTTTCTTTACCAGTTTGTACATAACGTAAAACTCACCAACCGTAAGGATGAAGTGCTTGCTTTTAAATACCCTTATTCATTCAATAAACTGTTCCCTATTTGCAATCGTAAACGCATGGTGCTTGATGCTATGCTGAGTAATAATTTTACAGGCGCACTGGAAAATGTTTACATGAATGCAAAAGTGCATGAGTTATTATTGTACAGCGTTGAATGTTTGATTGATGAAAAAGAAGAGGGCTTTGCCTGCAAATTTCTTGAAAATGAAAGTGGCCGCGACAGTATTTATAAAGCCCGTGAAATTTTATTGGATAACATTGGCAATCCTATTACTATAAAAGAACTCAGCCGCAAAGTAGCTATTAACGAATGCTATCTGAAAAAAGGATTTAAAGAGATGTTTGGCACCACCATTTTCGATTTTTATCAGCAGCAGCGCATGGAGCACGCCAAATATTTACTTTATGAAAAAAACCTCAGTGTAACGGATGTTTCAGATTTGCTGGGTTATTCATCCATCTCGCATTTCTCTGCCGCATTTAAAAAACATACCGGGCTTAAGCCTTGTGAACTGCTGAAATAAAGCGTATTAACCTTAGGCTAGCAATTCTTTGGTTTTCTTCGTTATCATATCGCTGATGGCGCCCTTGAAAAAAGACACTGCAAAAGGAAGATCAGAATTAATCTGCACATCAGCATCATTCACAACAATATCGCCTGCAAGATCAAAGCCTTTGGCTTTAAAACTAAAATTGCCTTTATTATCCTGCCAGTTTTCCTGCACATTAGAAACTATATCTTTCTTTTCTTCTTTAAGGTTTGATAAAAGATTTTTTATGCGTGTTAAGGCCTCTCCTTTGGAAAGATTATGCGGTATCGTTAAGTTAAGCGCTGACATAATAATTATTAAAGTTGAGCGACAAATATATCTTTAGCTATCTAAAGAAATGCCAGAAAGATTTAAACAATATCTAATTGTTTTATGCGTGGTTTATATTCTTCCGGTAAAATTAATGCCTTTAAAAAGCCATCAAGCTTAACCATCCTGGATAATTTATAACCCGGAATAACTATGCGCATCATAGAAAATTTATTAAACCCCAGCAATTCATGCACACGTTTTGACACTAGTAATTTTTGTGCTTCAATTAATATATAATAACGAAAAGCACCAAGATGCTTTTTGTATTGTTTAAACAAATCAACAGTGAATTTGCTTTTCACCAGGTCATTCTGAAGATGTGAAGCATAATCCTTCTTCCACGATGTATAATCGGTGGGCAATGCTTTTAAATGCATGCGTTTGCCTACTCTGTAGAACACATTAAACACTTCTTCCTTTTCCGCTGCCGTTAACTTTTCTTCCAGCAGTTCATAAGATGCAATGGAATAATGAATGAGCATGTACAACACATCTCTGTAAGCCCAGTCAGGGATAGCAGCATTCCTGCCCTTTTCAATAGCAGTATGAATGGAAGTTATCTTATCAATGGCCTTGTGTGCGTTATCTAAATCTGCAAAAATGATGGCTGTTGCATAGGTTACTGTCGAAAATAAACGGCCAATAGGATCAGCGGGCAACTTGCCCGTGAAGTAAAGCCAGTCAACAGCTTTATTCAAAGCAAATTCAGCAGCGGAACCGGCGAAAATAAACATTACCGTATCGGCTTTGCCCCATATTTTTCTTACAATGGAATCTTGTTTAACAAAAACCGCAGCATCTTCTTCCATCACTCTTTCAATTATTATTCACCGGCAAATATCTTTCATCTTCTTCAATTTTTTTCTAATTGTATTGTATAGAAGCATGATTGCTGCTAAGCCTGCATGGCATTTTACAACGATTATTATAAGGACCTTACATTAATTCATTTCTTCATAAGCGTCTATTGGCAACCGCATTTTTGTTAATTCTTCCTCGGCAGAAAATACCATAACTGTTTTACCGTCTTTTGCTTCTATGGTTATGGTTGCATGGCGCTCTTTTCCACTTTTATCTGTAAGTAAACTTTTAAAACTCATGCTGCCATTATTCTTGTCTTTCCATTTACAAACGTAATCTGCAATATCACCGCTCAGTTCTTCATTATCGTCCGGCGCAGTTACCACAATTTTTCCATCGCCGGTAATTACCGTTATAACGCCATCTTTACTCCTTACGTTACCGGCCGTATCAACCATTTCCATTTTTGATGCGTTCCATTTTACCTTTTTATCACATTGTGCATTGGCTGCAAATGCACACATTACAAAAGCGCTTACAAAGAGCGTAAGTTTTTTCATTGGTTTTGTTTTAAATTAATAATTAATGCAGATAAATGGTATTGGCTGGGAGGTTAACTGTATTAAAATTAAAACATGTTAAAGTTTATCGTCATTCAAATATGTGAAAGGGTTTTACAAAGGTTAAAAGGCAAAATATACAATCGGATAAAGATAAAATACAGTAAGGATTTACAACCTGCTTAACCTTTCAGCAGCTTCTTTTAAGGTTGCTTCTTTTTTGGCAAAACAAAAACGCAACACTTTATCATCTCTTTTATTTTGATAAAAGCTGCTTAAAGGAATAGCCGTTACACCATTTTCTTTTGTTAAACGGATAGCCAGTTCTAAATCGTTTTCATCACTGAAATCCTTATAGCTGTAGCACTGGAAATAACTGCCATGCGATGCAAGCGGCCTGAATTTCGTGGCCTTCATCAGATTTTGAAAATAATCTCTTTTATGCTGAATGAAATTGCCTAATGATAAATATGCATCTTCATTATTTAAAAATTCAGCCAATGCGTATTGAACAAAACTGTTTACGCTAAAACAGTTGAACTGGTGCACTTTCCTGAACTCATGCTTAAGCGCTGGCGAAGCAATGCAATAGCCAACTTTCCAGCCGGTGCAATGATAGGTTTTGCCGAATGAAAAACATATAAAGCTTCTTTCCGATAATTCAGGGTAGCGCAGGATACTTTGATGTGCAATGCCATCAAATACCAGGTGCTCATACACTTCATCGCTTACAATAAAAATATTTTTATGTTTTTGAATGATAAGCTTTAATTGTTCAATATCGTTTTCGTTTATTACAGCGCCCGTTGGGTTATGTGGTGAATTAATAATGATGGCCCTGGTTTTAGCCGTTATTTTTTCATGCACTTCATGCCATGGAATATCATAAGCAGGATATTGCAATTGTATCAAAACAGGCTTAGCGCCATTAACAATAATGTTGGGGATATAGCTGTCATAAGCAGGTTCAAACACAATTACTTCATCATCTTTCCTGAGCATACTTGTAAGGGCTGTGTAAATAGCATAAGTGCCGCCCGGCGTTATAGTAATCTGCATTTCAGCATTAGTATCATTGTTATATAATTTCTTTATTTTTTGTGCAAGCCTTTCACGCAACAACGGTACGCCATACATATGCGCATACTGGTTATGCCCTTGCAGCATAGCAGTATTTACCAACGCAATCAGTTCTTCACTCATCCTGAAATCAGGAAAGCCCTGGCCAAGGTTAATAGCTTTATGTTCCAATGCCAGTTGGCTCATTATGGTGAATATAGTTGTGCCGGTATCAGGAAGTTTATTCCCATTGTCTAAAGGAGCGTATAATTTGAAGTTCATGAGTTTAAATATTCGCGAGTTGTAACGACTTAATCAAGCTATCAACCAATCAACTACTTACGCAATACTGCGGCTATGTTTTTATCGCCCTGCACATTATTCATCTGTCTTAATATCCATTTGCTTTTCCAGTTTACAAAGCGGCTGGCCGGCTTTACGGAATATATTTTTGGATTGGGTAAACAGGCAATGATCATAGCGGCTTCATTGCGTGATAAGTTTTTTGCATGCTTTCCAAAATATTTTTGCGCCGCCGCTTCAATCCCAAAAATGCCTCTGCCCATTTCAATTGTATTAAGATATACTTCCAGTATGCGGCGCTTGCCCCATATCAATTCTATCAACCCTGTATAAACTGCTTCCAAGGGCTTGCGCACATAACGCAAAGCCCCTTCGCCCTGGAACAGAAAAACATTCTTTGCTGTTTGCTGGCTTATGGTACTTGCGGCAGCGCCCGCCGCCCGTCCGTTTTTTGAAGGGTCATTATTCATACTTTTTGAAATGGCCTTCCAGTCAAACCCGTTATGCACAGGGAACAGTTGATCTTCACCTGCAATAGCAGCCAGCTTTACATTGGATGAAATATCATCCCAGCTTACATAATCTCTTTTTAAACCATGACCACCCATCCAGTTTGTTAATTGTGTGAAGGTTATGGGTGGCATCAGCCATTTACAAACCAGTAAATATATAAGTGACAGAATAAATCCGTAAAGGATTGCCTTGAAAAAACGGCGCAGGAATGTTTTGAATCTTGATTGTTTTCTGGCTTTCATTCAAGGCCGAAAGTACTATTAAGATGGTTTTGCGTTTATATATTCTATGTGATATTTTTTACCGATAATGTACGTGGATTTATGCGTTAATCCCAGCACAACACCTATAGCAAGCACGCCTGCTGCAATGCCTATTTTAGGAAGATTATCTGAACCGAAAACAGGTTCATTATCGCTTAATGTATTGATTACATTCAGCAGCAAATAACCGCCACCTGCAATATCAAATATCCATCCGTTCTTTACATAACCAAAGCCCCTGTCTTCTCTTGGAAAAGCATTTAACTGGTTTGGATGCACCGCCATCAATCCATAATAAGTTGTATCTAAAAAAGGTAATCCAAGCCGGTTAGCATAAGTTCTTACCACATAAGGCCTCAGGTATAAACTGTCATCCTGGATTTTGTAAATATCGGCAGTTATCCAGTTGCCATTCTTTAACTGACCGTAAAAATCATTTCCTTTGAACCAGCTCTTTATAACCTTGTTATTTTTTTTAAGCTGGATAAAATCTGATTGTGCAAAAGAAGAGGTAAGGGCCAATGCAGCTATGATTGAAAGTATGCAGCGTTTCATTCGGACAAATTTAATTTTTCAGTGGTCGAATGAAACCGCGC
>JAEWJV010000160.1 GCA_023386395.1 Bacteroidota bacterium | reverse complement strand
GATTCCTGTACGTCGTTTTTTAAAATTGACATAATATTACCAGCGGCATCGTAAAATACATTTTCCAAAAACCATAAAAGGCTCAGTGCTTCATCATAAGGTGTGGGCGTTTGTTTTTTAAGAAAAGGCGTTCTGCCAAGCTGCTGCAGGTAATTATTTACCACTTCCGTATCATCATCTTTTAAAGCACTGCTTAAATCGTTTATAATACCTAAAACTTCACCGGTATAAAACTGCGTTGGATGCGCTGTTAATACAATGCGTACAGCAAAATCATTCAGCTTTTTTACAAAATCGGTTTCCTTCTGCATCTGTGTTATTTGCGAGCACAATTGCTTTATTGTGCCCGAGCCGTTTACATCATTTACATCTGTAAAAGCGGCATCTTCCAATGCATCAAACAAAACCACCTGCCGTTCTGCATATTGCACAAACCGGAATAAAAGGTCTATCCGTTCTTCCTCTTTTTCGTATGAAGTATTTTTTTCTAAAAAGTTATCAATAATATCTGCGGGGCTTTTATGTTTGCCGAAGCCTTCTTCACACTCCAATAAAAATAAGGAAAGCAATACCCCTGTTTTTTCTATACGGTGAAACGGTAATGAAATAAACAAACTATTATATAACTGAAACTTTAGCGCAACAAGATTTTTAAATTCCTGCAACGCTGCTGAAGATGTGCTGCTCATAACGCGATAAATATAATAAATAATTTAAACGCCGTTAATTGTTGCTATAAAATGTTCAGCCGGTGTTGTAAACCGGCTTTGGCAAGAATGAAGATTTTTATATGATCTGCAAGCCGTATGCGCTTTCTGCAAATTGCTTTTGGAGACAGCCGTTTTATTTTTTTAAACAGGCATAAATAATATTTGTAAGCTATATAAACGCCAAGCTTTGCTTCCGCTGGTAATAATAAAATACCTTTATAAGCGTAATCAAAATCCTGTTGGATATCCGCTTCAATCTCTTGTTTATTTTGTGTGGAAAAATTTTTAAAACAACAGTTGGGAAAGTACATGCGGTTGAGTTGCTCGTTATCTGCCTTTATATCCCGCAAAAAATTTACTTTTTGAAAAGCTGCGCCAAGCCTTTTTGCATATTCTTTCAACTGGTCGTATAATTTTTTATTATTGCTACAAAAAATATGCAGGCACATTAGCCCAACCGATTCTGCGCTTCCATAAATATATTCCCTGTACGAGATTTCTGAGTGATAAGTTTTATCAAGATCACATTGCATACTGTTAAAGAAAGCATCAATTAATGAAACGTCAATATTATATTTATTTATGGTGAGCTGAAAGCTGTTTAAAATAGGATTGAGGCTTATCTTGTCCTCAATGGCTTTATAAGTATCGGTTTTAAAAGCATGAAACAATGCTTCTTTATTGTAGTTATGAAATGTGTCAACAATTTCATCGGCAAAGCGCACGAAACCATAAATGCTGTAAATGTCTGGCCTTATGTTTTTATGCAATAACCTGGTGGCAGCCGAAAACGATGTGCTGTAATTCTCAGCAGTTATTTTACTGCATTGCCGGCTTGTTTTATGAAAGAGTTCGATCATGCTTTAACGCTTGCAACTTAATCAGAATTATAAATTAATGCAAGTTTTAATAATGTTCATTTGTTCAGATTAATTATATGTTTTGCCACAATTTCACTGCTTATTAAGGCTGGGGGCACACCCGGTCCCGGCACGGTTAACTGGCCGGTATAAAAAAGATTTTTTATTTTTTTATTTTTTATGGAAGGTTTTGAAATAGCCGTTTGCATAAGCGTGTTTGCAAGGCCATAAGCGTTGCCTTTATAGGCATTATAATCTTCAACAAAGTTGCTGTATGCAAAAGTTTTTCTGATAATAATATGCTCTTTAACCGGTTGGTTCATTCTTTGTTCAAAACGTGATATTATCTTTTCAAAATAATGATCACGTAATTCAGATGTATCGTTATTCAACCCCGCTGTAACCGGAATGAGGAAAAAAAGGTTTTCACAGTTTTCCGGCGCCAGCGAACTATCGGTTACAGAGGTTGCGCTTACATAAAATAAAGGATCTGCAGGCCATTGTTTTGTTGTATAAATTTCTGTGGCATGTTGCTGAAAAGAAGTATCAAAAAATAAAGAATGATGCGCCATGCCATGCAGCTTTTTATTCAATCCCACATAATATATTAATGCTGACGGTGCCATTATTTTTTTATTCCAGTAACCTTCCGTATAATTCCTGTATGCTTTAGGTAATAAAACATCATCTGTGTGATGATAATCTGCATTAGCTATCACCGTTGAAGCGCTATAAACGGATGAAGTGTTGTCATTATGCTGCACATGAATTTTAGTAACCAGCTTATTTTCAACGTCAATTTTAATTACATTTTTATTGAACTGAAATTGCACGCCAAGTTCAAGCGCCAGTTGGTATAAGGCTTGAACAATACTGTACATGCCACCTTTGGGAAACCACGTTCCGCCTTTGAAATCTGCATAATTCATCAGGCTGTACAAAGCAGGTATTTTTTCAGGCAAGGCGCCAAGAAATAAAACAGGAAATTCAAGCAGTTGCTGCAGGTGCGGATGCTGGAAATATTTACTTATATGTCTTTTTATTGAAGTAAAAACATCAAGCTTAAATATTCCCTTTATTAAATCCCTATCTAAAAATTCGGTGATGGAAAGCCCCGGTTTATAGGCAAGATTCTGCATGCCTGTTTTGTACTTATAGGCCGCTTCGTTTAAAAATAACTCAAGCTTTTTGCTGCTGCCAGGCTCCAGTTTTTCAAATAAGTTTTCTAATGCATGATAATCCGCAGGAATATCCGCGATATCGTTTTGCCAGTAAATGCGATAGGAGGGATCAAGCCTTATGAGTTCGTAATAGTCGCTTCTTGTTTTATTAAACTGGTTAAAGAACCTTTCAAAAATATCAGGCATCCAATACCAGCTTGGCCCCATATCAAAACTAAATCCATCCAGTTTTAATTGCCTTGCACGGCCACCGGGTTGATCATGTTTTTCAAGCACCCTAACATTAAATCCTGCTTTTGCTAAGAAGCAGGCCGCCGAAAGACCGGCAAAACCACTGCCAATGATAATAACATCTTTTGCATGCACGCTGTAAATATCAGTAACCTGCCTTGATAATTGTAAAAGTTTGTGCGGTATAAAATTGTACAGCCTGCATTGCTATTAGCAGTGCAGGCTGTACTTAAGGTAATTATTTCTAAATCAGCAACGGCTTTGAACGCTATTGTTCAAAAACGAAACCAAAAAACTTTTTTAATGAAAATTAATTATACACTTATGTTAAAATCTCTCAAAGCATCGTTCAAACTTGTTTTCCTGTCAGTGCTTTCTTTGCGCTGGCCTATAATTAAAGCACAGCTAACACCAAAAGAACCTGCGGGGAAATCTTTGTTATAAGTGCCGGGAATTACCACGCTTCTTGCAGGCACATATCCTTTGTATTCAACAGGAGATGATTTACTCACATCAATAATTTTTGTGGATTGGGTAAGCACTACATTGGCCCCAAGCACTGCTTCTTTTTCAACAATCACTCCTTCTACAACAATACAACGGCTGCCTACAAAACAGCCATCTTCAATTATGACAGGCGTGGCCTGCAAAGGTTCCAGCACGCCGCCAATACCCACGCCGCCGCTAAGATGAACATGTTTGCCTATTTGTGCGCAACTGCCCACAGTGGCCCAGGTGTCAACCATTGTACCTTCATCAACATAAGCGCCGATATTTATAAAGCTCGGCATCTGCACTACATTTTTTGCAACGTAAGCGCCGTAACGGGAAATTGCGCCAGGAATGGTTCTTACACCTAAATCCTTAAAACCTTTTTTCAATGGTATTTTATCATAGAACTCAAAAGGCGGCATATCCATTGTTTCCATTGGCTGAACAGCGAAGTATAATAAAACGGCTTGCTTTACCCATTCATTTACCTGCCATCCGTTACCGGTTGGAGCCGCTGTACGCAGCCGGCCTTTATCAACTTCTTCAATAACTGCTTTTACGGCATCTGAATATTTTTGCTCTTTTAATAATTCGCGGTTATTCCATGCTTCAAGAATGAGTGATTGTAATTCCATCCTGGAGAAATTTAAGTTTATAATTTGAGTAATAATTTTTATTAAGCGGGTTGTGAAACCGGTTTCGCTGATTTTACAATGCCATCTTCAATCCACGTTAATTTTTCTTTTCGGCTCTTCATCCATATCGCTTTGTTCCTGGCAAGATCTTCTTTATTCTTATACCCCCTTGAGTGATCGAGATGCACACACACAGCGCTGTATCTTATCTGCAAACCCTTAATGCCGCTGTTTTCCAGCCTTTCACCCATTTCCCGGTCCAGAGCGCCATAACGCATCTGTTCATTAAAACCATTCACGGCATAAATATCTTTTTTCCATGCCGATGAATTATGCCCGTTCCATGATGCATTGGTAGGTGTAATAAAATTCAGCAAACTGGCCTTAAAGCCTTTTGCCGTAAACTTATTGTTTCTAAATGTTGAAGGCAAACCATTTTCCTTGAGCCAATTTATATCGAAACAACTCTGATTGAAGATATTTTCCCTTGTTATCTTTTGTGAAATATCCATGGGTAATTTGCTGTAACCGCCGGATAAGAAATATCCCTG
The DNA here is from genome assembly GCA_023386395.1 of Bacteroidota bacterium. Lineage (GTDB taxonomy): Bacteria > Bacteroidota > Bacteroidia > Chitinophagales > Chitinophagaceae > Parafilimonas. The sequence continues at coordinate 624 of JAEWJV010000160.1, read as the reverse complement.
CTTTCTTTTATTGATATGTACTTCCAGAAAATCTTTTCTTGGAATGCAGTCGCCATCCGAAATAACGAGATAATCGGTTTGCGATGCAACAATAGCTTTATTAAGAATCGCACATTTTCTGAAACCCTCATCAGGATGCCATATATGCTGAACAGGGTAAGAAACCACTTTGCGCATATCATCAATCAAAAGCCGTGTTTCATCTGCCGAACCATCATCTGCGATCACCATTTCAAAATCTTTAAAAGTTTGCGCTTCATAACCCCACAAAACTTTTTGCAGCCATGCCGGCGCATTATATGTGGTGATTATTACAGATAATTTCATAAAATCTGGCTTAGCTTTATTATTGTTGCAAATGTATCGCTCACGCAATAAATACCTTTATAAATTTAACGAATGCGTATTTGCATAACGAGGACTGAGAAAGACAGGTATTCTGAAACATTCCTGCTTAACCAGATAAAAGAACTTGCTAAGTATGCAGCAATATTTCCTGTGCACGGCGGGCGCCTGCCACAGCGAAATGATGACGGTACGTTATTGTCCTCACGCTTTTTCTGGATAATGCACAACATTGTAAAAACTATTTCGGGAAAACGTAATAATTACTTTGGCAATCAT
>JAEWJV010000128.1 GCA_023386395.1 Bacteroidota bacterium | reverse complement strand
TGTTGATTTTTGTTTTTATTGGTAAATGGATTGATGGAAAGCTGCAATTTTCCTTTCCAATATTTATCTGGCTGATGCCGCTTATTTTTATTATCGGAACAATTATAAAAGTTATAAAAGATACTTCAACCAGGAAAAAAGATGAATAAACTTATTAAAAATAAACTCTTCGGGCCTGTTATAATTTTCTTTATAATCATTAATGCATTGTGCCTGTCATTTTCAACATGGCTTGATGAGAAGAATATTAATCACTCCGTATTGCTGGCTGCTAACTTCATCCTGTTTATTATTACTTTAACAGCCTGCTATATATATGCAAAATCACTTGCTGCAGATAATGCGCATGCATTTGTGCGCAGCGTTATGATGGTATCATTTATCAAACTGATGGCTATTGCCGTAAGCGTTTTTGTTTACCTGATTGCCGCAGGCGAAGACAGGAGCCTTTATGCAGTTGCCGGTGGCATGCTGCTTTACATTATTTATACGGTGCTCGAAGTTAGTGGCGCAATGAAAGTTAACAGGCAAAAAAATGTCAAAATCTGAGCATCCCTTACAGGCACTTGCATCTTATTTACCTGATAACAGTTTTGAGCAGGTTGCGTATTTTCTCCAGCACTATAAAGTGCATTTAACCATAACAAGACAGCGGCAATCTGTATTAGGCGATTACCGCAATGCAGTGAATGGTAAAAACCACCGCATAAGCGTAAATGGCAATCTTAATAAATACGCTTTTTTAATTACACTGCTGCACGAACTTGCTCATTTGCTTGCTTTTGAAATTCATGGTAACCGCATACAGGCGCATGGCAAAGAGTGGAAACATTTATACAGCACACTGCTGAAAGATTTTGTAACCAACAAAATTTTTCCTGCTGATATTGAGTTTGCATTAAATGAATCTATAAGAAATCCTGCTGCCAGCAGTTGTGCCGAAGAAGGCTTAATGCGGGTTTTGCGCAAATATGATGAGCGAAAAAAAGGAATTGTGTTGCTGGAAGAACTGCCGAAAGGTGCTTTCTTTTCAACAAATGATGGCCGCATATTTAAAAAAGGCGAGCAGCTGCGTAAAAGGTTTCGTTGCGTGGAAAAAGATACCGGGCTTGTCTATTTAATAAGCCCTTTATATGAAGTGAAAATAATGCAATAAAAAACGCTTACACAAAATTGTATAAGCGCTTATATAATTTAAATAACCGGCTTATTATGCCACCGCTTTCTTAACCAGATCTGCCGCTTCACTCAGCAATATAGCCGACTGAACTTTAAGCCCGCTTTCATCAATTAATTTTTTTGCTTCTTCTGCATTGGTTCCCTGCAGGCGCACAATAATTGGTATATTAATATTGCCTAGGTTTTTATAAGCATCAATTACACCGGCTGCCACACGGTCGCAACGAACAATACCGCCGAATATATTGATAAGAATAGCTTTTACATTCGGGTCTTTCATAATAATACGAAAACCGGCTTCAACAGTTTGTGCATTGGCCGTACCGCCCACATCAAGGAAGTTTGCAGGATTACCGCCGCTTAGTTTGATCATATCCATAGTAGCCATTGCCAAACCTGCGCCGTTAACCATGCAACCAACATTACCATCAAGTTTCACAAAGTTTAAGTTGTATTTACCGGCTTCCACTTCTGTAGGATCTTCTTCCGCAAGGTCGCGCAGTGCTTCAATATCCGGATGACGCATCAAAGCGTTATCATCAAGGTTCATTTTACAGTCAACTGCAATAATTTTATCATCGCTTGTTTTAAACAAAGGATTTATTTCAAGCATGGAACAATCAAGCCCAACATAAGCATTGTATAAGTTGGTTACAAATTTTACACAGTTTTTAAACGACTCTCCTTTCAATCCAAAATTAAATGCAATCTTTCTTGCCTGGAACGGCAATAAACCACCTGAAGGATGCACCCATTCCTTAAAAATTTTATCAGGTGTTTTATGCGCTACTTCTTCAATGTCCATCCCGCCTTCCGTGCTGTACATAATTACGTTCTGGCCTTTTGCACGATCCAGCAATATAGATAAATAGAATTCTTTTGTAGGATTGGGGCCGGGATAATAAACATCCTGCGCAATTAAAACCTTGTTTACTTTTTTACCGGCTTCGCCTGTTTGAATAGTAACCAAAGTGCCGCCTAATATATTACCGGCGATAGTTGCAACTTCTTCAAGACTTTTACCAACAGCCACACCACGTTGTTCAGTTCCTTTAATTTTCCCCTTACCGCGGCCACCCGCATGCATCTGGGCCTTTACAACAGCAAAATTATTCTGTGTCTGGCTTTTAATGTTGCGGTATGCTTCTTCTGCTTCATGCACCGTGCTGCTTGCATAGCCTTCCTGCACCGGCACGCCATATTTTTTTATTAATTCCTTTGCCTGGTATTCGTGAAGATTCATAATCTATGTGTTTGCGCGAAGATAATAGTTTGTGTTTTGATGATTAAAAGTTAATAATATTTTTAGGAAACCGGTATATTATAAAGCTGTTAACCGCTTCAGAAAATCATCTTTCCTTCTTGTTGAAACTTCAATTTCTGAACCGTCATTCATTGTTACAGTTCCGCCTTTTCCTTTATTATACATTTTTATATAGGCAAGGTTAAGCAGGTGCGAATTATGAACACGGTAAAAATTATACTCGGTAAGCATTTCTTCAAACTCTTTTAGTGTTTTTGCCACAAGTAGCTTTTGCTTATCCTTTAAAAAAAGGGTTGTATAATTTACATTGCTTTCGCAACGGATAATATCATCTGTTTGAATAAATACGAGGCCGCTTAACACGGGCACACAAATTTTTTTGGAAGCGCTTTGTATGTTTTTGAGATTATGAAAAAGTGCATCAAATTTACCGGCAATATCTTTCTGCGAGACTTTATCATTAAGCTTTTTAAGCGCCGCCTGCAATTCATCCGTATCAATGGGTTTCAGCAAATAATCCAGGGCGCTGAACTTAAACGCCTGCACAGCGTATTTATCATAGGCGGTGGTAAAGATGACTTCAAAATTTATTTCCGGCAATTGTTTTAAAAGATCAAAGCCTGTTTTATTACCTATTTCAATATCTAAAAAAACAAGCTGGGGTTTATATGTTTTGATAGCAGTTAAACCTTCTTCAACAGATTGAACGCTGGCAAGCAATTCAACCATATTGCCGGAATTTCTGGAAAGCAGCATCATAAGCCTGTCTATGCAATGTTGTTCATCATCTATAATTATCGCTTTAATCATCGCGTGAATTTATAACTTAATCTAAGAAGATGTTTGCTGCTAATATATGGTTGGGCACGCGTTTTTTTTAAATTTCCCTGCAGAAAATAAATAAAGTTTTGCAATTAATCAATTGGGCTTGACACGACACGTTATGCAGATTAGGTTTATACTGCAATTAAACAAATGAAAACAATGCCGTTACCTGCATCGCTTTTTCCACTTCATTTATCTGTTTATATCAATTTAAAGTTGGCACAACATACATTTAAGGTGGCATTGTTTGCGTTGCTTTTAATGATGTGTAAAGAAGCAATGGCCTATGCCATTCATTTTCCCCAGGCACAATACCAATCACTAACTACAATTATTATTAATGGCAAAACATAATGTAAGGGTTAAAATTCCACGCAATGCTGAACACCTGCTGCAACTGGCGAATGCAGTGTATGCAAAACATATAGCGGATGCAGAAAAATCGCCATTAAACCTGTTGAATGATTATAACTGGCAGGATAACAGCCTGCACATGGCAGAGGCGCAGGCGCTGCAACAGCAGATAAGACAAACTGAAAAGGAATTGGATAATCTATACCGTAAAAGGGATACGCTGCTTGCTCCTGTAAACCTCACATTAAAATGCAGCCGCGATCTGCTGCTGGGCGTGTACAAAGCCAATTATAAAAAACTCACAGAATGGGGTTTTGAAGTAGATGATACGCCAAAACAAAAACAACCCTTAAATTAATCAATAAAAATATATCCAGGGTGAAATTGTATTACAAGCATACATCAGAAACTTAATTCCAGCGGCAACCGTATTTCAGCTCTTACGCCACCTTCTTTACCCGCCAGGGTTACGCTCGCATTTGTGTTTTTCTGCTTATTAATAACTTCTATCCGCTCCCGGGTAATGCGCATGCCTAAAGACTTTCGCTTCTTCGTATTTTCATTTGGCTGCATACCAATACCATTATCTTCAACAATGCAATTAAGCATATTGTTTTGCTGCTGCACATGAACAAGGATTTTCCCTTCACCTTCCTTATGGGCAATACCATGCCATATGCTATTTTCAACAAATGGCTGCAGTATTAATGGCGGAATAAGTGTGTTTTCTTTATCAATCGTATCATCAACAATAATTTCATAATCGAATTTATTGTTAAGCCTGAAACGTTCAAGCTGCATGTATAATTCAAGGGCTTTAAGATCTTCATCCAGCGGAATTTCCTTTTGCTCGGAATTTTCCAAAACCATGCGCATGAGCCGCGCAAATTTTGATGCAAAATCAGAAGCGGCCTGTGTTTGATTCTTATCAATGTAATCAGCAATAGAATTAAGTGAATTAAAAATAAAGTGAGGGTTCATTTGAGCACGAAGGGCTTTCATTTCAGTATTGGTAACCATGGCTTTTAATTCCGCCTCATTCTTTTGAACTTTTATATCCCGGTTGCGTTTATAAAAAATGAATGTGCCGATGCCTGCAAGTATTAAAAAAACAGAACCCGCCATTATAGCATTTTTCACTACATGTTGCTTCTGAATTTCTGCTTTGGCCAGCGCCTGCTTTTTATCGTTAACAGCTTTTATAGAATCCTGTGTTTTATTGAATTCATACTGCATTTCAAGGCGGGTTATTTTCTTAGTATTATTATTGTTCAATATACTGTCATTTAATACCACCGCCTGTTCATAAAAATCCAATGCCTTTTTGAAATTATTTTGTTTTATATAAATTTCTTTCATTGTTTCCAGCGCAAACCATTGTCTTCTTAGTGCATTGATGCTTTTCGCCATATTAAGGGCAGTTTCATTAAATTTAACAGCACTGTCAAAACGATGGCCAGGATTGATTCCGGCATGCAGTAAATCTTTACCAGGCGCTTCAAGTATGCAAACTGCCATAACATTATACATTAGTGAGAGATTGGATTTATCGTTTAGTTTCTTATACATGGGAAGCGACTTTCTAATAATATCCATTGCCAGTTTATAACTGGAATGATAGTAATGGAAAATACCAATATTGCCCATATTACTGGCAATGCCAAACTCATAATTTATTTGCCTGCTTATTTCAAGCGCCTTTGTATAGTAGGCAATGGCATTTACAGAATCTTCCAGATTGTCATACGCTGTTGCTATATTACCAAGCGTATTTACCATTGCCCTTTTATTGCCCGTTTGCTCATTCAGCTGCAATGATTTTTTGTGGTACTCCAGTGCTTTATTAAAATTTTCGAGGTTCAAATAAACCAAACCCAGATTAGTATATACATCCGAAATGCCTTGTGCATTATTTATTTTGGTAAAAATGGCCAATGCCATTTGCTGGTACTTTAATGCTTCGGGTAAATTTGACATAAACTGATAATTCAAACCCATACCCACAAAAGCTTTCGCAATAGCCGCACTGTCATTTATTCTTTTAGCCTGCATTAAAAGTTTTTCCTGCATTTTCATCGCCTCACTATAGTCTGACATATTAAAGTAAGCTGTGCCCAGGCGCTGGTAAGCATTTAGTAAAGTTTGATTAAAATTTTGTTGTTCACTAATAGCCAATGCTTCTTTAAAAGATGCAACAGCAGTTTTGTTATCGCCTGCTGAAATATAATTTTCTCCTTTGCACAGGTAAGCAGTTGCCAGCAATTGCATTGCATTTAATTTTTTCGCCAATACAATAGCCTGTTCTGCTGTTTCCAACCCTTTAGCAGGGTTAACATCTGAAAAAGTAAAAGCAAGATCATTCAGCAACTTTAATCTTACGGTATCTTCTTGCGGATGTTTGTTTAATGCGTTTAATAAGCTGTCTGATTCATTTTTCTGCGCAAACATCACTGCAGTTATCAGCAAAAAAGCGGTTATTAATAACTTTCTCATATGGCAGAATATTTAGTATGAAAATGCAACTGTAAAAGTCAAGTTTTCATAAACAGTTTTTTCAAAATCCCCTGCAAAAAATAAATCAAAGCCTTCAATTAATCAATGTTGCTTGTGTCCGGATTATAAGCAGGTTAGGTTTATGCAATAATAATAAACAAATATAAACAACGCGGGTGTTAATGAACGCAACAGCAATGTTCATATAAATATTCTTAAGACAAATTAATGTTTGGAAAAGAAGATTATTAATATCCCTGCATTTCAAAAACCAAAACAATGAAAACTTATCAGGCATCAGGAAAAGAAATTCAATTGTACAATTTCACCGGTATTGTTGCCGAAACTGGTAAAAACATGGAAACAATTGTAAGCGGAGGCGGAGGCGGAGGTTACAGTTACCAGGGCACAGGCGGTACTGCGCCCGTTTCCATTCGTTCCCGCACCGTTGTGCACGACCAATTCTTCCTGGTTGATACAAAGGGAAATGAAATGTCCTTTCAGTTGCAGGATTTTAATATAGCCTGCAGGAGAGACAATAAACTGACTGTAATATGGGGCATTAAAAAAGGCAAGGATAAAGGCCCTTACATAATTGTACATAACCATTCTACCAACAGTACTTTTTATGATGATAAATCAATGGCCAGGCTTTTCAGGCTAAGCCCCTTGCTATTATTTGGTGGGGGTTTGCTTGCAGTAATTATTCTCTGGAATATAATAGGCGGCTGGATTTTAGCCATCGCCATCGGGGGCCTTATTTATTATGAAATAACGCTGCGCAAACAGGTTAAAGCCTTTAAAAACAGTATCGATTTTACTGAATTTACCTGATCCCTTCCGTGCTCTATTTACGCTTAAAATGTACCTTCTGTGAAAACAATAAAAACAATTTTATGAAATACAATCACTTCAAAACCACTTTATTATTTACTGTTTTATTTCTATGTATAAGTGCAGTCAATTTCGCGCAGTCGCCAAAAGCAGACAAGAATAAAGACAAGGTAACGATTGAAGATATTAAACCGATATGTACTGATCTGCCCAAAGAAAAAAAACCAAGGGTAACCGTTGCTAACTTTAAGCTCACAGCGCCCAATGCGCCACGCGATCAATTTGGCGAAAACCTTGCCACCATGCTTACAAATGCCTTACAAAAAGTGCAGTGTTTCCGCGTGCTGGAACGGCTGGCCAATATGGGCGATGTGCAAGCCGAACTGGACTACCAGGGTAATTCAGGGAATGTAAACAAGAAAACCACCGTTCAAAAAGGCAATATGATGGGCGCCAACGTAATTGTGCAGGGCGAGGTAACAGAGTTTGAACAAAGCGCTGGAAGCGTAGGCGTAACACTTGTAAAAACAAAAAGCTACAAAGCTAAGGTGGGTATTATCATCCGCCTCGTTGATCCGGAAACACGGGAAGTAATCGCATCAGAATCATTCAATGTGGAAAAGAAGACTGGCGGCGGTGTTCAGGTGGGCGTAACCATGCCTTATGGTTTAGGCAGCATTAATGCCATGAGCACTGCATTTCAAAACCCTGCCGTTCAGGACGCAACAGAAGATTGTATAATTCAAGCCACGCAGTACATAGCAGGTGAAAAAGATAAAATTGACCTACCTGAAAATGATGTGCCGGACGGCGCTTCCCAGTATACACTTACATTTAAAAATATCGATTATACTCAATTAGGAAAAGTAACATCTGCCCTTGAAAAAATCCAAGGCGTATCAAATGTTAACAGCGATGATTTTAGCGACAATGTGGCTAATGTTATGGTAACACAAAACATTAAGCTGAAAGAAGTGGTTGATAAAATAATCGCCGCAAATACGGGTGTGAAATTATCTGTTTCCGGCATGTCAAAAGATGGGGCAACGTTTACCACCATAAAATAATGCCTCCACCCCTTACAATTCAAAAACCTGCATTTTCGATGCAGGTTTTTTGCTACGGCATTGTAAAAACCATTAACAAAAGCCCCTGTATATAATCCTGTAACTCTATTGTACCTTTGCACAAATTTTATATATGCTGAATACGATAGAAAGTGCGGTGGAAGATATAAAAAAAGGCAAACTCGTAATTGTAGTAGATGATGAAGACCGTGAGAATGAGGGCGATTTTATAACAGCAGCACGCAACGTTACACCGGAGATCATCAATTTTATGAGCAAGGAAGGCCGAGGCCTTATCTGCGTACCAATGTCAGAAGAGCGCGCCAACGAGTTACAACTCGACCTGATGGTGAGCAAAAATACGGCGCTGCATGAAACACCATTTACGGTAAGTGTTGATTTAATCGGGCATGGCTGCACCACCGGCATCAGCGCCCACGACCGGGCCAAAACCATACAAGCATTAATTGATATCCATACAAAGCCCGAAGACCTTGGAAGGCCGGGACATATCTTTCCATTACGTGCAAAAAAAGGTGGCGTTTTAAGAAGGACCGGGCACACGGAAGCCACCGTGGACCTGGCAAGGCTGGCCGGTTTTGAGCCTGCCGGTGTTTTGGTTGAAATTATGAACGAAGACGGCACCATGGCGCGTTTGCCTGAGCTGAGAAAAATTGCTGATAAGTTCGATCTCAAAATTGTTTCTATCAAAGATTTAATTGAATACAGGCTGAATTCGGACTCTA
>JAEWJV010000220.1 GCA_023386395.1 Bacteroidota bacterium | reverse complement strand
GGCATACGGTGAAAACAGCCTGAAACATGGCTTTTGATCATAAAGAAATACTGGACGTTTGTTATAAATGGCTTCAGAAAAGAATGCTGGAACATCCGCTGGGCTTAAATCTTTTGCCCGAAAAATTTTCATTGCGTGAGCTGCAGAATTTATACGAAGCGATACTTGATATCAAATTAGACCGCCGCAACTTCCGCAAGAAATTTTTCTCCATGGATTTTTTAATTGATACGGGTGAGTATGAAGATGATGTGCATCACCGGCCCGGCAGGTTATACCGTTTTGATTTTGACAAATACCGCCAGAATAAAAAGAAATGGACAGGGATTGAGTTTTAAATAGCATTACTATGCAGCAGGCCCATCCTTCTACCATACAATCAATTCTTTTAGCAGGCTTTATCGCCGGCACATTAGATGCTTCAGGCGCCGTAATTGTGTATTGCCTGCTGATGAAAGTTGTAACCGTTACGCAGTTGTTTCATGGCATATCATCCGGTTTGTTCGGCAATACCATTATCGGTAATGAAAATGTGATGGCTGTTATTGGTTTGCTATTGCATTATTTTATTGCTTTTTGCTTTGCAACAGCATATTTTTTTGTTTACCCGCATTTACGTTTTTTGCAAAAAAACGCGTTTATAAGCGGCTTGCTATATGGCCTTATTGTTTGGATAATAATGAACCTTATTGTAGTGCCTTTATCACGTGCTCATCATTCCCCGCCAACCTGGCCGGGCTTTCTTCGCGGAGCGGGCATTTTAATGGTATGTATTGGGCTGCCTGTCAGTTTTATAACAGCATCGTTTTACAGAAGGAAAATGAAAGTTCAGAAATAATTATCCCGGGTTAAATATTTAAAAATTGCCTTTCAAAAAAATAAGTGTAATTTTTTTTCTTTACTTCAATATGTTTATCTGCTAAAAACCGCATAATGAAACACACTATGAAATACACTTTAATTCTTTTGTTTTTTTGCATTGCTTATACCTCAAAAGCACAGAATGATTCTGCTGTTACTTTAAAGTCAATATTGCTGGAGCAACTTAAAACAACGCATAATGTGAAGGATTGGTTTGTGCCGCCAAATATTGCTGCTGCAGGGTTAACACCTGAACAGGCAAACTGGAAAGACAGTTCCGGCAACCATTCCATAGCGCAACTCACAACGCATTTAGTTTTCTGGAATAAAAGGGTGTTGAATAATTTAAGAGGCATAAAGCAGGATCCTTTTAATGCTGATAATAAAGAGACCTTTTCCCCGGTTGATGAAAAATCGTGGCCGGCAACTATTAAAGAATTAGACAGCGTATTGACAGGAATTGAAGTTGCTGTACAAAATGCAGATGATGCAACATTGGCAAAAATAGCTTCAACCGTTGCGCATATTGGTACGCACAATGCTTATCATACCGGGCAAATTATTTATATAAGAAAAATGAAAGGCTGGTGGGATGATAACAACGGGGTGAAGTAGTCTTATGGTGCGTTGTTACGTTGAGTGCGTGAAACGTGAATCGTCACACGTGCATGTGGAGAATTAAAAATTTATTACTTTAACCGGCGGCTTCCGTCCAGCGGTCACGCTCATCAGGCGAAAACTTCCAGGGTGCAAAATTGTTTTCAATATTGCCGAACATGGCGTTCCATTCCTGCGGCGCATTGCTTTCTTCCATCACCAGGTACCTTCTTAACTGTACAATAATATCCAACGGATTAATACTTACCGGGCATTCTTCAACACAGGCCTGGCAGGTGGTGCAGGCGCGTAATTCTTCAGGCGTTATATAATCATGCAGCAATGATCTATTATCGTTTGTAAAAGATTTGTTTTGATTAATGTTTTTTCCAACTTCTTCTGCCCGGTCGCGTGTTTTCATCATAATTAAACGCGGGCTTAAAACCTTTCCCGTGATATTGGCCGGGCAGGCTGCCGTGCAACGCCCGCATTCCGTGCAACTGTATGCATCCAGCAGGTTCTTCCAGCTTAAATCAAAAATATCCCTTGCGCCAAATTTTTTATGATCCGGTGCGGCTTCTGCAGGCGCCAGCCCGGGTTGCATAGCATATAAAACTTCCTGCTGAATTTCGGGCATATTTTCGAACTTGCCCTTTGGCTCAAGGCTGCCATAATAAGCATTGGGAAATGCAAATAAAATATGTAAGTGTTTGGAGTAAGGTAGATAATTTAAGAATGCAAATATGCCGGCAATATGCAGCCACCAGCAGGTTCTTTCCAATGTCATTAATGCATCATTGCTCATGCCTGCAAACAGAGGTTGTAAAAATTGCGAGAAAGCAAAATTGCCTGTCGCATGTTGCGCATATGCACCATAGCCGCGGTTTTGCAATGCCGTATCGGCAGCATTCATGGTGAGAAAAAAACTCATCAACAAAATTTCTGTGATAAGAATATAATTGGCATCGCTTTTAGGCCAGCCATTCAGTTCTTTCATCCACAGGCGTTTTACATGCAGTACATTTCTTCTTATTAAAAAAATAATACAAACGGTGAGCACACCAACTGCTAAAAACTCAAATGCATTAATAAGCCAGGCGTAAAGATTGCCTAAAGGTTTTGCGAAGATTCTGTGTGTGCCAAAAATGCCATCAATGATTATTTCAAGCACTTCAAGGTTTATGATGATGAAGCCTGCATAAATTATAAAATGCATTACCGCCACCAGCGGGTTGCGGAACATTTTCTTTTGCCCGAAAGCAAGCAGCAAAACATTTCTCCAGCGCTGTGGTTTATTATCGTTAATTGTTTCATCCCTGCCCAGTAAAATATTCCTTCTTACCTGGCCCGTTTTTCTTGCAAAAAGAAAGATGGCTGCGGCGGCAATCACAATAAATATTACCTGTAGAATAATATGCATAGAATTTATGTATAACGAAGATAAAGTTCGCGTAAATGCTTCGTTATAAAAACTCTTATCTTATTTTTATAACATGCAAAACAAAACTATATTAACAGCAGAGGTGTCTGAAGAAAAGTTTCACCGCATGGCGCTTGAAGTGGCTGAAAATTTAAGCGAAGACAATACTGAGCTGATTATAATTGGCATTGAAGGCGCCGGTAAATTTGGGACAGAAGGTGTGGGCAATCTTATTGCTGCCAAAGTTGCAATACACTTAAAAGAATATATATCCATACCTGTAAAAACAATCTCTCTCCATCTTGATAAGCAAAAGCCTGCTGTAATTACTTTAAGTGAAGAAATAAATTTTGATGACAAAAATGTTTTACTGGTAGATGATGTAAGTAACAGTGGTAAAACTCTAATGTATGCTTTAAAGCCTTTTATGCAATATCACCCAAAGCGAATTCAGACACTGGTATTGGTGGAACGCATGCATAAACAATTTCCCATAAAGCCAGATTATGTTGGCTACTCCGTTGCAACAGCGCCTGATGATTATGTGCAGGTTGAAGAAGTGAATGGCAATATTTCTGCTTCCATCGCTTCAGGAGCATGATGACGTGAATCGTGAAAGCCCGCAGCTTTATCATCACATTTCAATACCTATTTGTTTCATCAATAGCGAAGCATTCATGCTCGTGCAAATGCCTTGTTTTAACTTGTAATCAAAGAATAGTTTTTCATTATTCACCGCAACATCGAAATGATAATTGGTAATTGCCTGCGGAAAATCATTTGCCAGCCCTGATAACTCAATATCGTGCGTTGCAATTACAGCCACAGCATTTTTCCTGATGAGTTGCTGTATCAATGCTTTTGAACCCGTGTGCCTGTCCAATGAATTGGTGCCGCGTAAAATTTCATCCAGCAGGATAAAGCATTTGATGTTTGCATTAACTGCATCAATAATAGTTTTTAATTTTTTCAGTTCAGCATAAAAAGTTGAAGTGTTTTCTGCAAGATTATCTTCAATACGCATGCTGCTCATTACGGCAGCAACCGATGTTGTAAATCTTTTTGCACAAACAGCCGAACCTGTATAGGCAAGGATCATATTGACGCCTACGCTTCTTAAAAAAGTGCTTTTGCCAGCCATATTACTGCCGGTTATTAAATCAACTTTTGCTAGGCCCTGCAAACTGAAATTATTGGTGACGCTTTGATTTTTTGGAAGCAAAGGATGGCCAATTGATTCACCTGATAAAGTAAAATGCTCATCGGTAATTGCAGGAAAACACCATTCGGGGTTATTAAAATGAAGCGTTGCGAAACTGCCGGCCACCTCAAGCTGTGCAATCACATTAAACCAGTTTGATGCCAATGATTCGTTTTGCTTTTTCCACTCGTTCAAAGCCAGTATCTGCCATAAATCCCACAAACAAAATGTGTTTAAGATAATGAAAGCAAAAGCATTTAAACGCACATCGAATCGGTTCAGGATTTTTTGAAGATGGCTGATGGAAGCCGATGCTGTTTTATCGCTTGAATTGCCTAAGCTTTTTTGAAGTGTTGTTAAAAATGCGCTATCGAATTTTTCGTTCTCAAAACTTTGTAATTGATTTTTTAAAGTAGCAACAACGGGTTCCAGCCGCGATAGCAAAACATATATATCCTGAACTTTACGGCTTATAGCGATGCTTATTAAAAAAAAGAGGAGAACACACAGAGAAAACAATGGAGATGGCAAAATATCATCAAGATATAAATACACGCAGAGCAATGTGATAAAAGGATAGATGCGTACCAGCAGTTTCCATCCTTTATTTGTGTAAACTTCATTGTTTAATTGAAGCCAGTCATTGATCCTTTTTTCTGCATCCCAGGTTATTTTTTCATGTATGCCAAACGCCCGGAATTGCTGCCACCAGTTTATTTTACTGCTTATTTCTTTTACCGCCTGTTGCTGATAGAGTATATCTTCTTTACCTAAAGGGCTTAATAGTCTCGTTGCCAGCAATTGAATTGCCTGCTCTGCCTTACAGCGGTTGATATATTGAAATAAAGATGCTTTTCCAAATACATCAAGGTCTTTTGAATAAGCATGGTTTGCCGGCTGCAGGTCTCTGCCATCATGCTGGTGATGAAAATTATGTTTAAGAAAATCAATTTCATCTTTGTTGATGGATAACAAGGTTTCAGCATTTTTGATAGCTGCTTTGTTGTTTGAATCTTTTGATACAGCAATTAGAAACAGTGCAATGCCAATAATAATTCCCAGGATAATTACCGGCCAGCCCGCAGGCCATAAAAAATAAACAGCAATGCAGGTAACTACAAAAATGGCAAAGCGTAACCAGGCAATTTTGCTTCTTATATTATATAAAACTTTTAACTGTTGTTCAAGTACTGAAATCTTCGTTTTATAAAATTCCTTCGGGTTATTTTCTGCCATCATACAGGCGAAGATGCGTTTTAAATATTTTTTGCAAAAAACATTTGTAAATTTGCTGTTCGTTCTCTGAAAAACGTGAGCTCATAGCTCGCCGCTTTCTCAATCCGGGGCTGTATTGGTTTTGACAGCATCCGTTTGTGGTAAGTGTAAGCATGCCGTGCGTTGTACCGTTTGCACGCTAATCCGAAAGTTCAAACTACAAATGGCGAATCTAACTTCGCTATGGCTGCCTAATCAGTGATTAGTTAGTCATTAGGGCCGCGTTGAGCCGGTTGTTCTGTTACCACGCTCCGCCGCCGACTCAAAAACAAATACAGAATGCTGCAACAGAATGCTGTGACTGTTGCAAAAGATTATTCAGCTAAGCGAATAATTGGTTGGTTTGTTCCCGCTTATTTGCCGACAATTAATAATAAACTAAGCATGTAGAAAGCTTATGGCAAAGATGTTTGGACAGGGGTTCGAGTCCCCTCAGCTCCACTAAAATCAATACCAAATTATGGAAAAAGCCTGCAAACTCAATGTTTGCGGGCTTTTTCCATTTTAGGGGTTCACCAAAAAGTACAGGAAATATCAAATTTCCGGTGAGTGATTCAGTGAGCAATATCAATGTTACAACATTACTCACCAGGCTGGCCTAAACTCGTTGAAAATCAGCATATCCAAAAAATGAACATTTTGTATTCGAAAAAAACTCAAAATCTCACCCGGCACTTTGCAGAACCTTGAATCATGGGCAAACTAAAGCCTAAAAAGCCGGGAGGATTGTTTTTGTTTAATTGCAAAGCAATAGCAACCCCATTTTTTTTGCTCAATGTTAGTAAAAGCAGCATCCTTAATTTAAAAAGTGAAGGTGTAGCTTTAATATCTACAAATATTAATGTCTTTTATAAAGCAGAATTGGCCGGATTTAAAAATGCATATTAAAAGATAACACTTTTTGATAGTCGGTTGACCTTGTTTAATGATTTTTTGATTAAAATAGCGTAAGTATCCATTAATACAATTGTAATAAAGTTTGCTGCCTTCGAATAATTTTGAATAGTAAACAACACCTGGAATTGAATTTAACGTTATTGCTTAAATGTTCACATCAACATTTTTGCTTCTGTAAACAGAATCAATTATTTACTTTACTAATCAGTTGATTTTAATACAAATATTTGGTATTGAATTTTAAAGGCCGGTTAATACAGTTAAGTAATAAAGATGCATTCCAGCACTTCTAATTATGAAATTAAAATTATTATCCTGTATCATTTTTATATACGGTATTTCAATCGCTGTCTATTCTCAAGATTTTAAGATTGTTTATCCTAAGCCGATACAGTACATTAAAAAGAATGGCGAAGTTTTTACAAATGCCACTATTGTATATAAAGCTGATAAAAAAGATCTATCAATTGAATTCGATAATAAACCAATAAGTTACACTGTTGACTCAGACTCTTTAAGAGCAGTTTTACCACTGGTAGGTAGCCCGGGAATGCTGGTGTTTAAACAAAGAAATCTGACTGTTGCCACCCAATCTTTTTCTCCGTATGTGGCGGCAGACTGGGGTTATTTTAAGAAAGGCAGTATTGATATTATTTCATCTTCACACCAGGACATTGCCTGGATGAACACCCCCGATTCCTGCATGATGGAACGCATTGATAAAATCATTGTTCCGGCATTTGGTATTGCTGAAAAACATAAAGATTTCAAATTTGGAATGGAGCAGGCGCTTAACCTGCGTGAGTTAATTGATGAGGAGCCAGCCAATTTTGACAAGGCAGTTCAATCCTATCAAAACGGGCAGTTTGGATGGGGTGCTACTTTTAATCAACCATATGAAGGAATAGAAGCAGACGAACAATTAATACGTCAGCTTTACCTCGGCAAAAAATGGTTGAAAGAAAAATTTGATGGTAAGATTGATGCTCAAACTGCATTTAATGTAGACGTGCCGGCCAGAACAATTCAGTTTCCACAGATATTAGCTAAGGCCGGGGTTAAGAACTTATTCATCAGCCGTTTTAAGGAAGGCTTTTACAATTGGTACAGCCCTGATGGGTCAAAGGTTTTTACTTACAGTCCGGGTAACTATGGATGGGCAGTCATTTTTTACAAATATTTTGATGACGATGCACCCACTGCTTTGCATAAATTACATGAGGTACTTAAAAACTGGAATGAGTATTATGCGTCAAGGAATATTCCCCCACACTATGCTGTGGTAATCAGTAACGATGCTGCTGGTCCCATTTTTTATGAACAGGTATTAAAAGACTGGAATGATATAGCAGCTACAACGGGGCTCGACATTCCAAAGCTGCAATATTCAACTGTTGATCAGTTTTTAGGGACTATCAATGTGCCATCTGCAAAGTTTGATTCTATATCCGGTGAGAGGCCTGACCTTTGGTTGTACATACATGGCCCGGCACATTATGAAGCCATCAAAGCAAAACGCCAATCATCAGTCAATTTACCTGCGGCAGAAATGTTTGCAACTATCAAAGCGATTCACCGTAATGATTTTACCGATTATCCTAAGGCGCTATTTGATTCTGCCTGGTATTATTCAATATATCCTGATCACGGCTGGGGAGGCAAAAACGGAGACATAACGGATTCTATTTTCAGGGCTTATCTTGAAAGAGGTAATCAACTTGCGCAACAATCATTAAAAAAGTCACAGCAAAGCATAGCAGCAGATATCAAAACAAAATTTGATAACCCTATTGTTGTATTCAATGATTTATCATGGATAAGGGGCGGCATATCCGTTGTAAAGCTAAAGGATACGACAGACAATTATATTGTAGTAGATGCAGATGGTAAAACTGTTGCTTCACAAAAAATAAGAACAGAGCAGGGGCCGGCCATTTCATTTTTGGCAGAATCCGTTCCTTCTATTGGATATAAAACTTATTATCTCAAAAAAGAAAAGAAGCAGGCAACAGGAAAACACATTGCTTCTTCTAACTCCTATGAAAATGAATTCTATTCCATGTGGTTGGGTAACGGAGGTATAAAAAGCCTGTTTGATAAACAACTTGGGAAAGAGATATTAAATACCACCCGTTTCGCCGGTGGCGACATAATGGATCTTGGCTATGATGGCTTGGATGCAGGTGAGTTTACCCAAATTACTCCACCTAACGTTAGCAATTATGATAAAATGAGCAATCATCAATCTGTATGGAGAATCATTAATGACGGAACAGTATCTACAACGTTTGAGAACAGCGGTAAAATGAATGATGTAGATTTTATTCAGCGCATAACCGTATATCATCAAATCAAGAAAATCGATTTTGAATATGAAGTACCCAACTGGCCAGGTGTGAAGAACCGCCAGTTAACTTTTGCAATGCCGATAAATACAAATGAAGCAAGAATTGATTACGATGTGCCGATGGGCATTTCAACTGTGTACAGATCTGAACTGCAAATGCGGCCGATGGGCTGGGCATGGGGTGGCACCTACCGCCACAAGCCTGAAGAATCTCATCCCAGGGAATCATTGAATTTTGTTTCTGCTAACGGTAACGGACTTGGTGTTACGCTTGCTTCACAGATTGCAGCATTCGACTGGGTTGATCCTACCACTGATGCGGTAAGCTACCCTGTGTTGCAATACATCATGCTTACATCACAGAAGAGTTGTCATTACCAGGGGCCCTGGTATTATCAAAAGGGCAGGCATGTATTTAATTTTTCATTAACCTCACATCAACCAGGGTGGGCAAATGGTTATGCATTTGCTGTAGAAAACAGCCATTCATTTTCTACGGTGAACGCAAATAAAAACAAAAATGGTTCGCTGCCTGAAACAAAAAGTTTCTTTGCTTCTACATCTCCCTTTATAAAAATTACTGCTATAAAAAAAGCGGACGATAGCAATCAACTTGTAATGAGAATTGTAAACATGAAAGAAGAAAATGAAGATGTTGAGTTTTCAAGTTTTAAAAACATCAATGCATTGCAGGAAGCCAACTTAATTGAAGAACCAAAAAGTAAATTAAATGGCAGTGGCAATTCATTTAAAATAAATGTGCCTAAATCAGCTATTCAAACTTATAGAATAAGTTTTTAAAACTCTATCAACAAAACTATGCGTTTAACAGGATATCCTTATCTCATACTTATTTGTATAACTGCAGGACTTGGAGGATTTCTATTCGGGTTTGATACAGCCGTTATCTCAGGTGCCATTAATTTTTTAAGAACACAATTTGCTCTTACTCCTGCAATGGAAGGCTGGCTCATGAGTTCTGCATTATTAGGATGTGTAGGCGGAGCAGCTGTGGCAGGATGGATGTCTGATAGATATGGACGTAAGCTCACGCTTTTGTTGTCGGCTTTATTGTTTATTGTTTCAGCAGTATGGTGTGCTGTGGCACAAATGCCATCTGCTCTTGTAATAGCCCGTATCGTTGGTGGAGTGGGTGTAGGATTTGCAGCAATGGTGGCGCCCTTGTTTATCTCTGAACTATCACCTGCTTATTTACGTGGAAGATTGGTTTCCGTATACCAGTTATCTATCACACTCGGAATTTTATGTTCCTACTTAAGCAATGGCTGGTTATTGAGCATTGCAACGCAGGGATCCATAACAGGGTTTATGCATTATTATATGGTGGAAGAAGTGTGGCGTGCCATGTTGGGTTCAAATATGGTTCCGGCTTTGTTGTTTTTTTTACTACTGTTATTAGCGCCTGAAAGTCCACGCTGGCTTATAATGAAAAAGAAGTACGATAAAGCAGGTATTGTATTAACAAGGATTAACGGTTTGGAAATAGCGAAGGTTGAAATGGTTGAGATTAAAAAGACCATCAATATTAAAGAAGTAAATTTTAAAGAACTATTTGCACCGCAATGGAGAACGGCATTGCTTATAGGAATTATGCTACCGTTCTTTAGCCAGCTGTCTGGCATTACTACAGTAATGTATTATGCACCCACCATTTTTACAAAAGCTGGTTTTGAAGGAAGTTCTGCCATGGGAAATGCAGCGCTGATCGGTTTCTTTAATATGATCTTTACATTGGTAGCCATTTGGAAAATAGATGTGTGGGGAAGAAAACCTTTATTGATTTTTGGTTTTATTGGTTTAAGCATTGCTCTATTTTTTATAGGATGGTTATTTTATAAAGATGGCAACAGCACGTTTTTTATTGGCTCGTTTATTTTGTACATCGCTGTATTTGCTGCCACGCTTGGGCCAGGTGTATGGGTGGTTATTTCAGAAATTTATCCAACAAAAATTCGTGGCAGGGCTATGTCTTTGGCTACGCTAATCCTGTTTGTCGGTTCTGCTTTTGTAACACAAACTTATCCAATAATGAGAGAGTCTATCGGAATTGGGTTTGCCTTTATGTTATATGCTGCTGCAATGATTCCGGCAGCCTGGTTTGTATATAGGTTTATTCCGGAAACTAAAGGAAAAACATTAGAAGAGATAGAGCATTATTGGGAAAGCAACCACCAGGATAAATTAAATTCAGAACTGGTAAAGCAATAAAATTTTTAGTGTTTGTAACACAAAGAATATATGAATCAGCAACGCAAATTAATAGCAGATAAAATCTTGCAAACTAATTCGATTAGTGCTGTAATATTTTGGCGGCCCGAAGAGTTGGTAATGATGCTTGGATACTATCCATTATGGGGATTATCTTTTTTAGTTTATACCAATGATGGCAAGCCGGTTTTATTTGTGCCACAGGCTGAGCCCAATAATATACTTCCTGCAGCAATAGAAATAAGAAGATTTCCATGGGGACAGTTATCTAACATCAACCCCTGGGACGTATTATTTAATGAGATAAAGTCATTGCTCAGGGAAAGGAAAATATTGAACAGTAATTTTTCATTTATCAGTGAATTAAGCGCCATATCTCCCTGCCGCATGAGTGGTGAATCTCCACATTTACCTGGTGATTTGATGAGGAGACTTCTGCAATTAGGTGAGGGCGCTTTTAAAAATATAGATGAAAAATTGTTGCAGCTTTTACAATATAAAATGGATGATGATATAATGTGCATTAAACAGGCGCATAAGGTTGCATCCAAAGCAATTGATGTTTTTTATGAACATGCATTGCCCGGTATTTCAGAAGCAAAGTTAGCTTCACTTATTGAAGGGGCTGTTAGCATGGCTATGGAGGACGACGGTGTTCTTTTTGCAAGGGCATGGCCCATGGTACAGTCTGGCATAAATGCAGCAGATGGAGGTGTTTTTAACCGTACTACTGCTAAACAATTAAAGCAAGGTGAATTGGTAATGCTTGAAATGGCTGTGTGTGTAAATGGTTACTGGGTAGATATAACACGGACAGCAAAAGTGGGAACAATGTCAGCGAAACAAAACGAGATATATGAAGTGGTAAGTAAAGCACAGCAATTGGCCATCCGGCAAATAGCACCCGGAAAAGCGATGACAGCAATAGATGCTGTTGCAAGAACCTGCATAAAGGAAGCTGGATATAGTGAATATTTTAATCATGCGCTTGGTCACCAGGTTGGGTTTCGTTATCATGATCCGGGGCCGGGGCTATCACCTTATTC
>JAEWJV010000094.1 GCA_023386395.1 Bacteroidota bacterium | reverse complement strand
GGCCAGGCGTTTAAGCTGTCGCCGGCATTGTTATAACGAATATTAAACGACATTATGTTTAAGGGCTGTGCTTCTGTAAACATGGCGATAAAGCAAAATGAAATGAATAAAGCAGGTTTCAACAATCGCATAATTTATTATTTGGGGCAATGTTATATAATTTTGAACGAATGCCACAGATGTCTAATGAAAAATTATCTCTGCATTCGTGGCAACAATAATAAAAATGAAACGCCCATATACAATGTTTTACTCAAAGGGAAATGTATGTATATTAAGGTGTTTCATGAGGCCATTGGAACAAACCTGCACGAATGAAATTTCAGTTTATAAACATTGGCAAGCCGCATGATGAGGCTTTAAAAAAAGCGATTGATGATTTTACCAGGCGTTTAAACAATTATTATAATGCTGAATGGCTGATCATTCCGCCGGTAAAAAATGCGGCGGCATTGCCGGAAGCTGAATTAAAAAAGCAGGAAGCAAAAATTATTTTAAACAAAATAAAAAACGATGATTTTTTAATGCTGCTGGATGAAACAGGCAAACAATTAACATCGGTTGAATTATCAAATTTCATAGAACAAAAAACAAACGCAGGCCTAAGAACATTGGTGTTTTTAATTGGCGGTGCTTTTGGCGTAAGCGATGAAATAAAGCAGCGCGCCGATTTTATATGGAGCTTATCCAAACTTGTTTTTCCGCATGTACTGGTGCGCCTGATATTGGCCGAGCAGGTTTACCGCGCATGCACTATTTTGCGCAATGAAAAGTATCATCATGCGTAAAAAGGTATAAGGTGTAAGGAATAAGGCGAAAGGTGCTCATTGCCTGTAGCTTGAAAGCTTTCTTAAAAAAATAAAACATGTCAATAACAATTATCATCATTATCATAACAGGTATTATTTCTTTCCTCGCTTTTAATAACCAGGATTTAATGGATAAACTTATTTTTTATCCGCCTGATATAACCAAGCGTAAACAATGGTACCGGTTTTTCAGTAATGGCTTAATTCATGCCGATATTGGCCACTTGCTTTTTAATATGCTGTCGCTCTATTTTTTTGGTGATTATGTAAACGATGGTTTTTCGCAAATCTTTGGCAGCGCAGGCACGCTGCTTTATCTGGTGATGTATATTTCTGCACTTGCCATTTGCCTTATACCCACCTACATGAAAAACAAAGACAATTATTATTATCGCAGCCTTGGTGCCTCGGGCGCAGTATCTGCCGTTGTGTTTGCGGGCATATTGTTATATCCCGATGCGAAGCTAAGCCTGTTGTTTTTGCCCATACCTATTCCCGGCTTTATTTTCGGGCCATTATATCTTATCATTACGGCTTATCTTAATAAACGCGGTGCCGGCAACATCAATCATTCCGCGCATTTATGGGGTTCGCTGTACGGCATTGCCTTTGTAATTGCTTTAAGCTTTGCATTGAATACAGGTTTCAATCCCATCAGCCATTTTGTTGATGCTATACGTAATAGTTTAATGCGGTGATTTTTTTGGTTATCAACTGCTGAACACTCCTCATCACGGTTGTGTCACTCCCTTGTACAGTTGATTCGTTATGCAGCTTCAGCGTTCCTGCGCAGCAGTAAAACTTATCTTCAACACTTCCTGTGTTGATGGCGTTATCTTAAAACGTTCATCAATCCGGTAACCGATAACCCAGATAATTTTTTTATTCATTTCAAGCACCCAGGTATTTTCTTTTGCTGTAACGGATAATTTAAGGTCAATAAAAAAGCGGGAGAGCTTCTTTTTTTTCTTCATACCGAGCGGGTAAAAGTAATCGCCCTGCTTCCATTTGCGCAATAATAGCGGATATTCGATTTGTGTGGCATCTAAGTAAGCAATACTGTTATTAGCTGCAAGCTGCAAGCTGTTAGCTGCAAGCTTCTCAAACTTCAAACTGCCTCTTTCAAAATTTATTGTTCTGTTGGCTGCTTCAATTAAAATATGGTTAGCTCCTGAAGTTTCAATTGGTGCAATAATAAAATGTTTACGGTCTTTTATTATTCTGTGTGTTGCTGATGGCACATAGCTGCTGTTAGCCGCATCAAACAGTTTTTTTATTTCGGCTAATTGTTGTGCATGAAAGTTATAAGGTTTTATTATTTCCCATAAAACAGTATCCAATGGTTTTGTTTGCTGCAGTTTTAAAATGGGTATATGAATTTCATTACGTTTTTGTTCAATCAATTTTTCTTTATGCATTTCAATTGATTGTTCATATAAAGCCGCCACATCTTTAAAACGCTGAATATTGCCCTGCAGGTTTTGCCTTGCATTTTCAAACTGTTCTTCCGCCAGCGGAATTATTTTATGCCTGAAAAAATTGCGGGTGTATTTATCCTGTAAGTTGGACGAATCTTCCACCCATGCTAAATTATTTTCTTCTGCATAAACGGCAATTTGTTTTCTTGTGGCAAACAATAATGGCCGCATAATTTTTCTTTCTTTATCATACGCCTGCATGCCCGTTAAACCATGAATGCCCGTGCCGCGAAACAAATACATGAGCATCGTTTCAATATTGTCATCAGCATTATGGGCTATCGCAATTGACAATTGACCGTTGGTGGTTGAAAGTTGACCACGTAAAGTTTCAAACCAATCATACCGCAGTTTTCTTGCGGCTTCCTGTATGGAGATTTTGTTGTCTTCAGCATATTGTTTTGTGTGGAATTGTTTTATGATAACTTCTTTATTATATTCTTCTTTTAAGGTTGTCATAAACAGTTCATCCCTTAAACTTTCTTCCCCGCGTAACAAAAAATTACAGTGGGCGATAATAAAATCATAACCTGATTTATAAAAAAGATCAGTTAAAACAATGCTGTCAATACCGCCGCTTA
>JAEWJV010000213.1 GCA_023386395.1 Bacteroidota bacterium | reverse complement strand
TGCTGCAACGTTGGAAGGGAATATAAATGGTGGAAACAATAAGCCGAATGCCATAAAATTTGAAAATAATTACTATACCATCAATACCGGCAATGTTGTAAATAAACCTTCAGGCATACCTGATTATCAAAACAGTAACGGCGTCTATAATAACAACCCTTACAGTGATGTTGAGGCTGCGAGTCAAAAGGTATATAAACTTACGGGCACTTCATCGGCAGCAGCAACCGGCCTGAATATTACCTTAAAAGTAATGAGCGGGGACAAGATCGATATACTAAGCAAGAGTTTTTGGAGCGACCAGAATACTTCAGGGGATAATACAAACCTGCTGCTGGCAGACATAGTTTCTGCTTTACTGGCGACACCCGATGGCCTCGCAGCCTCAAAGGGTACCACTGCCACAGGTTTAACAACCGGATCAAATGCACTCAGCCTGCCATCAACTTTTTTGACCCGCAACCCCGGAAGCGGAGATACAAGGCCGATGGCTTATATCAACTACATTTTATTGGATGACCAGTTCCAGTGGGTAAAGAGTAGCTTCAGCAGGGTTGGCAGTGCAGGTTCTGTAAAAGATCATTTTTCTGATGCCAATATGCAGAACATCAGTGTAACCAAAAACGGTTATCTTTATGTTTACTGTTCTAACCAGAGCCCGGTAGATGTGTTCTTTGACAACCTGCAGATCGTGCAGACAAGAAGCCCCCTGATTGAGGAAAATCACTACTATCCGTTCGGATTGACTATGGCGGGAATAAGCTCTAAAGCACTGAATTTTGGAGAACCAGATAATAAGTTCGGTTTTAATGATGGCAATGAAATGCAGAACAAAGAGTTTAGTGATGGCAGTGGCTTGGAGTTATACGATGCTACTCATCGCATGTATGATCCTCAACTTGGCAGATTTGGGCAAATAGACCCTTTAAGTGAATACACGCGTAGATGGAGCCCTTATATGTTTTCTTTTAATAATCCGATTTTATATAATGACCCTCTCGGTGATTCCACTTCACTTGGTATGGATGGTACACCGAATACTTTAGAAGATGTGGTTGTAACAACATCCCTTAAACGTAATTCAAATTCATCTGCATCTCTGGGAGCTGTTTTTCTTTTAGCTGTAGGAAGAAATGCTGCTACCTGGGAGATTGCTGCTGCTGATCCGGAACCTGTTACAAAGGTGCTTTTAACTCTTTTTGCTATAGCTACAACTGCTTATGCAATACACGAGATGCAACAACAATTGCAGTTTTATGAACAGCAAAACGATGAAGAAAATGTTACAAACAAACCTCCTTCTGCCGAAGAAGAACAGAAGGAAAGATCAGAGCAGACAGTAAATGATGATAAAACAGGAAAGGAAAATGCTAACGATGTAAAACCTACTGACAATTATAAAAAGGTCAATGGAAATGATGCTGCCAATCAATTAGCTCAAGAACATGGATATGAGGATGCTCATGATTTAAAAGAAGCATATGTAGGGAAGAAAGATGTTGCAAAGTTTGATATTTATAAAGACAGTAAAACAGGAAAATTACAACTTCAAAGCAAAGACGGCACAAAAAAAATAGATGTTCATTAAGTTATAATCATATGGCAAACTTAGTTTTGAGATATTCTTTATATTCCGTTAAAGAAGAAATTGATATCATAGAAATTGCAAAAAGACTTCCGAAGGAAAATGTAAAAGGCATCTATCGGCTTGGAGAAAAAAAAGGAAAATACTTCAGCAAGGAACACGCCGTAGATTACATTTATAGATACCAAAATATCAATTCTGTAAGCGATATATGCCGTATTTTTTTTAATGATTGGCAACAGTATTCAAGTATAGTAAAAGAGTTGCATTTAAACGGATTCGAATCTCATTTACTATTTGAGTTTGATATCTTCGATTCCAATTTCCCTGAGTTTTATTATGAAAATAAGTTTCTTTCCTTTCTTGCAAACATCGGCGCTGAACTACAACTTTATTTTTATACTGGTTCTTCTTCGAGATAAACTAATTCTAATTTGCGAATTTTCTCGATAACCTGTATGCTATAAAGAGACGAGAATCTGGCACAAGATTGAGGTATGGATATTTTCAGCTTTTTCCCGATATGAAGATGCCGTTATTAATGATAGGGTTGCCACGCAATTGGCACTCAACAATAAAATGGATAACAAACAAAAAATATTATTTGTTCAACGCCTGGATGGTGATAAGCTGGAAACAGAAAGCTTGTGGTGCATTAAAGATGGTGATAATTATATCATTGATAATATTCCCTTTATAGCTAAGAGAGTATCATTGGGTGACATAATAAAAGCCGAATTTGATGCAGATGAAAACGCTTATTATTTTGATGATTTTATAAGCGTATCAGGGAATACTACAGTTAGACTTTATTTTAATAACGAGGCTTTAATTGAAAGGACAAAAAAGCAGTTAGTTAATTTTGGATGCGAGGCAGAAATTTTTTTAGCAAGAAAAATACTTGCTGTTCATATACCTTACAACGTAGATTACAAGCCTATTAAAAGATATTTAGATGATGGAGAGAGAGGGGGAAAATGGGAATATGAAGAATCTTGTTTAGCTCATGATGTCGCTGAATCATCGTAGCTCCTCAACAGTTTAAGCATATTCAACAAAAGAGAAGCTGGCGCAAAATTGAGGTTTGGCATTGTGTGGCAGGCATCTTGTGCCGTTTCAAAAAAATAAAACAAAAGGCCGCAGTTCTGCGGCTTCTCTATTTACGGGGTAGCAATATTCTCCCGGTTGGGGCATGTGGACTATATGGTAGGCTTCCGGGTTTGATAATTGGCACAATTTATTTTGTTCGTGACATTGCATTGCCTGGCAGATGGGAAGGAGGTTGAATAAATTGGGAGAGATTGAAGATTATAACAGTAAAGTATTAGGAAAGCAATGGAATCCACATAGAGATTAAATAATTGTTTATTTATGAGCATAAAGAAAGCCTACTACTACCTTTATTATAAACTATACAATTTTGCAGTATCAATATCTGATGATGCTATAAATGAATGGAAACCATTAGTTACCATTCTTGTGTTGCAGGTTTTGTTAATAGGTGAAGTATTTATTTGGTATAGTATTGTAACAAAGAAATATTGATTGTTACAAATCCTTTAATAACATTTCTGCCAATTGTCGCTGCCCTTGGTATTATAAACTATATTTTCTTTTTACATAATAATAAATGGAAGAATTATATTGCTGAATTTAAGCAATATGATAAAAGAAAAAAATCAGTTGGCGGAGTAGCTGTTTTTTGCTTGTTGTATTCGTGATAATAAGCGTAATATTCTCATTTTATAAGTTAAGCCAGATAGATTGGAAAAACTATAGATGACAAAAGCGCACTTAATTTCCCAAGACAGTTCTAAAAAGCGGAAATAGGTCTCTCTCAGAAAGCATCGGCAAGGAATACGCCAAACCATTGCAGGAAAAAAATAACGATCTATCATCTGTTTGATGGCTATTTATACCTGCAATGCCCTTAGGGTGCTGTCGCAGTTTGCCATACCCCTTGCAATTCCGCTTTCTTCGTTCGGGCAGCTCCTATATCCTGCACCATCACTTCATTCGTGCCGCCGTCTTCCGTTCCATGGGTTTGCTCACAGCCCACGCACATATTCGCACGGCTTTTATAATTCCTCGCACATCCCATGCATAAAAGAACATGCTCCACTCCTGTCTCTTATACAAATA
>JAEWJV010000067.1 GCA_023386395.1 Bacteroidota bacterium | reverse complement strand
AGTTATCTGTGTATCCGGGGCATACTTTTTTTATTAAAAACCTTCGCTGTTTTTGTGCGGTTGTGCCTTTGTGATTTAATAATGCGACGCCTGAAATGCATTTAAGGATGAAAGAATAAAGTTGATCATAAATCTTTTTAATACAATATAAATAGGCTATGCTTTTGTAATTTAGTTTTGTGAAACTGCATACCAAAACAGATACAACACAATTACAGCAGGAGCTTGCGGCCGGCAGTGAAGCTGCGTTAAAAAGGTTGTATGATTTGTTCAGCGAACCCCTGCTTCATTTCACATTTACAATAGTGCATAGCCGTGAACTTGCCGAAGAAATTGTGGCAGATGTATTCATTCAAACCTGGAAAAAACGTACACAGATTGCAGCCATAGAAAACCTGCCCTGGTACTTATATATAACTGCAAAAAATATCAGCCTTAATTACCTGCGTAAAGAACGAAAACAAAAATTTGTTGAACTTGAAATAACAAACCTGCCCTTATATACCATAGAGCCGCAGGCAGTGCAGCATTTAATTTCAAAAGATTTTTTACAGAGCATCACTAATGCCATTAATGAATTGCCTCCCAAATGCAGGCTTATTTTCAAGCTGGTAAAAGATGATGGCCTTACTTATAAAGAAACGGCAGAATTGCTAAACCTCAGCATTAAAACCGTTGAAGCCCAAATGGGCATCGCCTTAAAAAAAATTCATACCACTATACAGGTCTTAATACCTGTTTATGCAAGAAAGCAGCAACGCTGAAAATTTTTTCTGAAAAAATAAAACTCTTTTAGGGGTAACAGGGTCAATCTTGTGTTTATTATATAATTATAAGCAGAATAATAATGAATACAGATAGGATTTGGGTTTTGCTGGCAAAACGTAAAAGCAGGGAAGCTACTGACGGTGAACTTGCCGAATTAAACGATTTATTGCAAAGCGGCCAGGAAAACACTGAAAATGAAATTGCAGAAAAAATATGGAATGCACCATTGCAGCCTTTGCCAGAAATGAAACCCGGCGAGGACCTTTGGAACAGGATTGAAACAACAATAGAGGAGCCCGTTACAAAATCATTTGTTTCTATAAAGATGATACGTTGGGTAGCGGCTGCCGCGGTTATAACAGCAATCATTGCAGGTGCATTTCTGCTTGGCCGGCAAAAAACCGGGGATAACACTTTCGCGCAAAATGTAGTTACACAACCATCATCAAAAAGACATGTGGTGCTGCCTGATGGAACGAATGTATGGCTGAACGGCAGCAGCATTTTAAGTTATAACCGTGAATCATTCGGGGAAAAGTACCGTGAAGTAAAACTGGTTGGCGAAGCTTTTTTTGATGTAACAAAAGATGCGCAACATCCCTTCATTATTCATGCATCTTCTATTAATATTACGGTGAAGGGAACGGCTTTTAACGTAAAGGCTTTCCCCGGCCAGAAGAATGTAGAAACATCGCTTATACGAGGCCTTGTGGAAATAACAACATTGCAGGACCCGGAAAGGAAAATATTGCTTCGGCCTAATGAAAAAATAGCTGTTTTAACGGAAAAAGAACCGGTTAAACAAACGGAAGATAAAACGGAACAGCCGCTTTTCGTTATTTCAAAATTGCACGTGGACGAAAAGAATATATTACCTGAAACAGTTTGGATGAACAGTTCTCTTTCATTTGACAATGAATCGCTGGAACAACTGGCGCCCAAACTGGAGGGCTGGTTCTCTGTTACGCTGCATGTGGATGATAGCATGAAGCATGAACATTTTACGGGCACCATAACCAAAGAAACTTTGCAGGAAACGCTGGAAGCTATGAAACTGTCTTCGCCATTTGCGTATGAAATTAAAAACAATGAAGTGTGGTTGCATAAATAAACCGGGTGTGTTTTCCTAATCAAAAAACTAAATGCAATGAAATAAAAAACAAAAAAGGAGATGCGCTAACACCTCCTTCCATTTAAAGCTTAAATTACGGGTATCGTTAGTATTCTCAGGCACTCACGAACCCATTTTTTCACTTTCAATTTTTAAAAGTATGAAAAATGCGCTTATGGGCAATTTCTCAATTGCCCGAAAGGCAATCCCAAAGTTTTTACTGTACATGAGGTTAATCGCTTTCTTTATGCTAATCGCCTGCCTGCATGTTCATGCAAAGGGCATCGCACAAACTAAAATAAGTGTGTCGCTAAAGAATGTACCTATTAAACATGCGTTGTTATCTATTCAGAAAAACAGTTCGTACCGTTTTATTTATAACGATGATATATTGCCCGGCAATGTTACCGTTACACTTACTGTAAAAGATGCTGATGTGCAGGAGGTGCTTGATTCTGTTTTTAGCCAAACCAATCTCACTTACCGCATCCTGGATAATAATCTTATTGTAATTGCACAAAAAAAGCAAAAGCAGGCTGTGCCGGTAAACGGCAATGTAAAAGTGAAAAATAAAGACGGATCGGAAAGCGTCGTTTCAAATGTTTCTGTGGTTGAAAAAGGCACCAGCAATGGTACGCGCACCAATGAAAATGGCGATTTCACTATTTCGGTAAGCAACCCAAACGCAACACTCGTTATTTCTTATGTAGGTTATGTAACGCAGGAATATCCCCTGAATGGACAGGCAACCATCAGTATTGTTTTGAATGCTGACGAAAAAGAATTGGGTGAAGTTGTGGTAACGGCTTTGGGTATAACAAGGCAAAAACGATCTTTAACCTATGCTACACAAAGCCTGAAAGGTGAAGATTTAAGCAACTCCCGCGAAGTAAATGTTACCAACGCCATGAATGGTAAAGTGGCGGGTTTAACGATCAATAAAACCAATTCAGGGCCCGGTGGCTCCAACAGGATTATTTTTCGCGGCAACCGTTCCATTGGCCGCACCAACCAGCCACTGGTAGTGGTGGATGGTGTGCGTATAGATAATTCTGCCAAAGCCGGCGCCGATGTTGCTTTATTTGGCGCAAGAGATGATGGTGATGGCATATCCAACATTAACCCCGACGATATTGAATCGATGACTGTGCTGACCGGCGCATCTGCAGCCGCGTTGTATGGTTCAGATG
>JAEWJV010000609.1 GCA_023386395.1 Bacteroidota bacterium | reverse complement strand
GCTTTAACCTGTTTGGTCAAAAGCAAACTGTAAAAGGCGGATATAATTTCCAGGTGAAAGACAGGATTTATGATGCACGTCCTTTCTCGGTAACATTGCCTTCAGATAATCCCGGATTAAAAGCGCTCGACCCATCGCAGATATTTAATGCTTCAAATTTTGGCGACGGCAGTAACCAACTTCATTTTGATGAAATACCCGGCATTTATTACAGGTATATAGCCAATTCAATTTTAAATGCAGGTTATATTCAATTTGATAATGCTTTCACCGATTGGTTACGCATAGTTTGGGGCGCCCGGTATGAATATTTTGACCAATTAGTAGGCAGCGTTTATAAATCAGACCCGCGTTTTAACTGGCAAAAGAAAGGCGACCTTTTGCCTGCCTTAAATATCACTTTTAAATTAAACAACAGGACTAATTTAAGAATTGCCGGTTCGCAAACCATTGTAAGGCCGGAGTTCAGGGAACTGACCGGAACAGCGTTTTATGATTTTGAAGTAGGCGCCACTATCATCGGCAATCCTAACCTTGTAAGAACAAAAATTACCAATGCCGATATCCGGTATGAAGTATATAGCCGGCCCGGTGAACTCTTTACCATCGGCGCATTTTATAAATATTTCCAAAGCCCGATAGAGCTTGCATTTAACCAGACAGGCGCCGGGGGTTCAAGCACATTTAATTATCTCGATAACAATAATTCAAAAGCGCAAACTTTTGGTGGTGAAATTGAGTTTCGCAAAAAGCTTGATTTCTGGCCTGCTTTCGAGCGTTTTACCGTACAGGGAAATTTCTCTTACATATATAACCGCGTAAAGTTCCAGGAGCAATCGCTTAACAGGCCAATGCAGGGCCAGTCGCCTTATCTTATAAATGCAGCCGTGCAGTATGATGTACAGGAAATTGGGCTAAGTACAACTATGTTATTCAACCAGGTTGGAAGACGCATATTGTATGTGGGCAACGAGCAGGTGCCTGCAATATGGGAAGCGCCAAGGCCGCTGCTCGATCTGCAGATTGCCAAGAAATTAATGCATAATAATAGTGAATTGAAACTCAACATTACAAACCTTATAAACAAGCGCGCCAATTTTTATCACGACCTCGATGGCAACAAAGTGTACAACAAAGGCGCTGACGCGTTGGCTATATCAAGGAATTACGGTACTAACGTAAGCCTGTCTTTTTCATATAACATAAAATAAATTAAAACTTTAAATCAAATACAAATGAACAAGCTACTTAGCTGTGCAGCATTATTAATCTTATTATTAGGTTCATGCCGCAAAATTCAGGAAGATGTAATTATTCATCCGGGCGGCAGCAGCAGTGATTCTACTGAAGAAAACACTGTTCTTGAAGGAAAGATTTCTTCAGACAGGACGCTGAAAGCGAACTATATATATAAGATCCGTGGATTTGTTTACGTAGTGAACGGCGCAAAGCTTACCATTGAACCGGGCACTGTTATAAAGGGAGAAAAAGGCAGTTCAACAAGAGGCGCATTGGTTATTACAAGAGGCTGCCAGATTATAGCGGATGGCACTGCTGACAAACCCATTATTTTTACTTCAGACCAGGCAAACCCGCAAAGAGGTGACTGGGGTGGCATAGTTGTGCTTGGAAACGCAAAAACAAATGCATCTTATAATGGCGTACAGGGAACAGGTTCTGTGGAAGGCGGCGTAAACACTGCCGAAGGCCTTGGCTTGTTTGGTGGCACAA
The DNA here is from genome assembly GCA_023386395.1 of Bacteroidota bacterium. Taxonomy (GTDB): domain Bacteria; phylum Bacteroidota; class Bacteroidia; order Chitinophagales; family Chitinophagaceae; genus Parafilimonas. The sequence continues at coordinate 2,516 of JAEWJV010000609.1, read as the reverse complement.
ACGATGATGACAATTCCGGCATATTGCGTTATGTGCGTATTGAATATGCAGGCTACGCTTATTTACCTGACAATGAACTTAACGGCTTAACACTCGCAGGTGTAGGAAAAAGCACTACGGTTGACTATGTGGAAATATACAAAGCAAACGATGATGCTATTGAATGTTTTGGGGGTAGTGTAAACCTTAAGCACACTGTATTTATAAGCACGCTGGATGATGATTTTGACACAGACAATGGCTGGAGCGGCAACGTGCAGTTCGGTATTGTAATAAGGGATTCTTCCATTGCCGATATCTCAAAAAGCGAATCTTTTGAAAGTGATAATGATGCTAACGGAAGTTCTTTAATGCCGCAAACATCAGGCACATACAGCAACATTACCGTTATAGGCCCACGCGCTGCGCTCAATAATACCGGCAACAGCCTGTTTCTTGCCGGTGCACAAATAAGAAGAAATTCAAGTATATCAATATTTAATTCCGTTATAATGGGTTACCCCACAGGTATTTTAATTGATGCCAGCAAGGGCACGCCCACTGATAATAATATAACTGCAAATACGCTGCAAATACAAAATACCGTTGTAGCAGGTTGTAGTATTCCCGTTGACTATGCTGCAAGCGCTTCGCCTACCGGCTGGGATAAAGACGCTGTAAGCAAGTGGTTTTTAACTGCAGATTACGGCAATTCAATATTAACCAACAACAGTGATGTATTATTAACGGCGCCTTTTGATTATTCAAATCCTGATATAACACCAAAGGAAAATTCACCTTTGTTAAGCGGCGCAAGCTTTTCCGCTTCCAAATTATCAAACAGTTTCTTCAGTAAAGTTAGTTTCAAAGGCGCTGCAGGTGCATCAGGCGATGAGGCTAACTGGTGGAAAGGTTGGACAATGTTAGACCTGAATTTATAATCCTTAATATACACTTAATGTTCCGTTCACAATTTAGTTACATAAATAAAGCATTTTTGTGATGGGTTCATAGCATTAAGTTAGAGATTCTATGCAGCCTTGCTTTCCAGCAGGGCTTTTTTATTGCTTTTATTTTTAGCAGCTTTTTGGCAATAATTCTTCTTGCATTCATTAAAACAATTGAGCCGCCCATTTCTGAACGGCCCTAAGCATAACCCCCATAAACTGTTTAATGGTATAGCAGGTTCTCTTTGTTAATTTAACCAATGATATTAATCGCAGGAATTATTAAACAGGTAACAGCACAACAGCCTAGTTGATATAAAAACTATTGCATTTTAATAAAACATAGTAATTGAGTTTTATCAATTCACCAAGTGCACAGGCTTACCATTAAAAAATGCAGAAAGATTGGCTAATGTTATATTCATCATTCGTGTTCTGGCCTCTTTTGTAGCCCATGCAATGTGCGGTGTGATCATACAATTTTTTGCTTTTAATAAAGGGTTGGATAAAGAGGGTGGTTCTGCGGAAAGCACATCAATGCCCGCTCCTGCTATTACATCGTTGTTTAATGCATCGGCAAGGTCTTCGTCAATAACAATCGGGCCGCGGCTTGTGTTCAATAAAAAAGCAGAAGGCTTCATCAGTTGTAAACTTTCCTTATTAATAAGGCCTTTTGTTTCAGCAGTTAAAGGGCAATGAATGCTTATTACATCTGCCTGTTGCAACAGTTCCTGCACGCCTGCCCATTTAAAATTTTTGCGGTGTTGCTGATCGGTTTCCGTTCTGCTGTTGGCAATTATATGCATACCAAACGCGGACGCTATATCAGCAACTTTCTGCCCGATAGTGCCAAAACCAATGATGCCGATGGCTTTACCATCAAGTTCCATTAAAGGATAATCCCAAAAACAAAAATCAGGGGATGCAGACCATTTGCCCTTCATAACAGCATCGCTGTGGCGCTGCACATGATGCGTCAATTCAAGCAGTAAAGCAAACGTTAGCTGCGCCACTGAAGCGGTGCTGTAACCCGGCACATTACATACCGGAATATTTTTCACCTTTGCTGCAGCCACATCAATAATGTTATAACCGGTTGCAAGTACGCCGATATATTTTAATGAAGTAAGCTGATGAATAGTTTCTGCTGAAAGCGGCACTTTATTGGTGAGCACAATGTCTGCATTTTTTGCGCGTTCCACAATCTGCGAAGGGTTTGTGCGATCATAAACAATCAATTCACCTAACGCTTCCATTTCTTTCCAGGAAAGATCGCCCGGGTTTAAAGTATAGCCATCTAAAACAACAATTTTCATCGGTAAAATTTTATTAATAAACATTCTTTGTTTGCAAATCCTTATATCAATTTTCCACTTCGCCAATTATGCAGCCGGATATATTCCATGCGCTGAAACTATTGCCTTCACGTTTGCCCAAAGGAATAGCGACTTTAAATGTATGTGTGCCTGCTGCAAGATCATCCAGCGGAATATAAACCGGGTTAGTAGTAGTGCCGGGGCACCAGTTACTACGGCTGTAATCTGAAGAGGAAATACCATTACCAAAATTCCCTGAAGAAGGATTGAACAT
>JAEWJV010000590.1 GCA_023386395.1 Bacteroidota bacterium | reverse complement strand
GTCCTGCCGATTGAGCCGCAAGAACTGTACTTATAAAGTCTTGCTGACGCCAGCCAAACTCTTTTCCAGAACGAATGGCTCGGGCTAAATTCTCTTTTGGTAATATTTGTTCCTCGGTCTCCATTGTTGCGCCTAACGGTTAACAGCTTTATGCAGTAGCGGTATTCATTGATTTGTCGCTTCACGATTGCACAAAAGCTGAATAAAGATATTCAGTTTAGCCAATGTTCAAAAGCCGCTATTGCATGAAACTGATGTTGGCTGTAGTGCTTTTTATTTAAGAAATCCTTTTTCAGGTAATATCTTTTTTATAAAAATTAATAGCTCATTAAAATCAGCATCTGATAATTGACTTTTGCCAATCACTAAAGCGCTTATATAAAAATTGTCACGAAATAGCATTAAATTATTTTTATACATCTTGTATGTAGAAAATACAATCCACTTTTCTTCACGCATAATTTCAGCGTCTTTATAATAGATACCTTCGTCAGTAATTTTTAAAGCATAAATGTCAGACACGCTTTCATGCCTGGAAGCAACCTTATTTACTGCCTTAAAGAATTTTTTCTTTTGTAAAATGAGGTAAATAATGGCGAGATAAATTGAGAATAGCATAAAGGCAATGCCCAACCCTAACAGGATGTGATAATTGTATTGCGTTGTGTGAACATAACTAATGGTAAAATCATTATTGTACTTATAATCTGATTCAAAACTGTCATAACCCTGCGAACGTCCGGAAAAAAAGAAGATTAGTCCACATAGAAAGACAAGTAAAAAAGAAAATATTAATCTTTGTTTATAAACTGCCCAGCGAATTTTATTTGTCTGTAGTATAAGTTCGGATGCAGTTTTATTATTTATTACGATTTCCATTACAATGATTAATAGATAGTTTGAATTTAGGCGTTGTCAATTTGCCTTTCTGCCAATGGCTTAGCATTGCTGAAAGTGTGGTATTAGCTGAAATATGAAAATTGAAGATAAAAATAAAAGCTCATGATAGCGCAAGCATGCAGTGTTGGCTTCATACATTGAGTACTTGTACGGATTTACTATTTTAAGCTGCAAGGCATAAGTACGCTACGCTGTAAAAACAAGTGGGATATTCCAGATGAGGGCATCACGCCTTTCCCGCGCTACGGTTGTTGGTCACAAGACACAACAACGGCACACACACGAACACCAACAACAGCACAGGCCCTGTTGCGACGTAAAATTAAGGTTGTGCAGCAGTGACCATTGTTGGCTGCCGTACTGCGAAATTCAAATTGGTTTACCTTAACGCCGACTGCTCAAATCTTCTATATGAATAAACCTCAATTTCCATTCACCACTGGTTTGTTTCGTCCATGCGAAATTATAATTACCCTTTATCTTAAAAACTTCCCCGCCGGGTGGAGTCAAGTCATGGGTATATGTACCAGCCGAATAAGCAATTTTAATGTCGGTCTCTTTAATAATAAATGAAGTCTTTAGGTTGCTTACGACTTTCACGCCTCCGCTTATCCAATTATCCGAAATTTCGGAAAGGCCCCTATAGACGAGTGAGTCGGTCATTAATACTGCATTCTCAGCTATTGCCTTACTAATGGCAGTTGAATCTTTGTTATTCCATCCCGCAAGAAATGCGGCTGTCAATGAGTCACGTTTGCAGAAGCGGTTGAAGTTATCGGGTCTGATCTATGTGCACAGCTTAATAATGCGACCAGGGCAAAAGATGTAATTAAGGTTTTTATCATGTTAGTTTTTGGTTTTATAATTTTCAAGGTATCTGTCATAGCAGGGCCTCGTGGCCTTGCATTAATGCTTTAGCGAAGACTCTGCTGCGAAGTAAACCCACTATTCATTAGCGTTTAAAAGTTCTGAATTTATTTCACTTATTTAATTGATAAATTTTGCTTCAATAAGTTCTTTGTTTACCATTATTCCTGTCGTTGTTCCCATGGCTACCGCATTTGCAACTGTTCGCATCTGGGTTGCGTTATCGCCACAAGCAAAAATGCCTTTTACTGTTGTTTTGTTGGAAGCGTCAATTTTTATGTATCCGTCTTCGGTCAGTTCACAGCCTAAGTTTTCAGGTATCTGGCAATGTTGCTCAAATGGAAGCCGTGTATAAATGGCTTTAACTGTTTTCTTCGAACCATCTTTAAAAATAATATTTTGAAGTTGCCCGTTGATGTGGCCTAATTCTTCAATTTCTTTTTCTACAGTTTTAATGTGATACTTTTCAAGCTTTGCTGTTTGTTCGGGAGCCAGGATTGATTTTCCATTTGTAAATAGTGTCAAATCTTTTGTCCAGTTTGAAATAAGTTTCGAAAATTCAAATCCGTATTCGCCATTGCCCAAAATTCCTGTTGCTTCATTTTTCACTTCATATCCGTGGCAGTAAGGGCAATGTAAAACAGAAATGCCCCAACATTCTGAAAAGCCTTTGATATCGGGCATTTTATCCTTAATGCCTGTAGCAAAAATCAATTTTGCAGCAGTGAATATCTCTCCCGATAATGTTTGAATTTCAAAACCGGTTTCGGTTTTGCTTGCGTTTGTTGCCAAATCATTAAGAAATTCAACTGTGTCATACATCGACACTTGTTGCCTGGCAAGTGTCGAAATTTCTTTTGGTGTTTTTCCGTCCTGCGTTAAAAAATTATGCGAGTGTGGAGTTTGCCTGTTACAAGGTTTTCCGCTGTCAATAATCAGCACTTTTGTTAAAGCCCTGCCTAATGCCATTGCTGCTGAAAGCCCTGAATAACTGCCCCCGGCAATTATTGCATCAAAATGTCTTTTACCGCTCATACGATTATTTTTGAGTGTTAGCTAAATTAATTACAAAGAAAAACAGTAATACATTTCTATTGTGCCTATAAATATTTGGCCTGATAATGATGTGGTTTTATCTCTTTCAATTGTTTTATTTTTCCTCATTAGCTGATGAAGTTTTTTTAATAACCCAATCAACAAACGGAACGCCTGCAAATACTATCCAGGGAACTAATATAAGTGTTAGTATAAGCGTTCTTACATACAATGGAAAAATAGATAATGCTTCCCCAAAAAGGTAGTAAAACAATGTAATGGACGGAAAAATTATTATCCAGATTTTCAGCGATGCTATTAGCTTCATCTTAGATTTCATGTTGTTTTCTTTTAATATTATACCTGCAATTAGTGAAGTGTTATTACTTGTCCTGTATTCGCGCCAAATACGCTTTTACGAAAACCATATTCAAGCTGTTTCATAGTCGTAGGAATTTCGCCCGGAAAATATGCGAAATAATGTGGGGAATTTTCAATGACAGTGGGGCTTACTGCATTGATACGGATACCATTCTCTAATTCAATGGCTGCTGCCCTTACAAACGCTTCTACGGCTGCGTTTGCGGCCGAGGCATTGGCAAAATAAAGTTGCGGCTCGTAAGTCAAAGCCCCGGAAATTAAAGTAAAAGAGCCTTTTGGTTTAATATAATGCTGACCGATAAGTACCAGGTTGATTTGCCCCATCATTTTACCGTCAACGCCTTTTCTGAATTCTTTATCAGTTAAATTTTTCCATGGGCCCACAAAAGTGGGTCCGGCTGTAGAAATCAAGGCATCAAAAGCACCAACTTCTTTGTAAAATTTTTCAATAGCATCGGTGGAAGTTATATCTACCTGGTAGTCGCCGCTTTTCGTACCTACTTTAACTACTTCGTGCTCTTTTTCAAACGCAGAGGTTAAATACCTTCCCATGGTGCCTGATGCACCCACTATGATAATTCTTTTTTTATTGTTCATTTTATTGTTTTTTATGATTACGATGTAAAATTACATTGACTTAGAGGCCGCTTTACAGGACATTTGGCCAGTTCAACAGGACTGTTTTTTAGTTTTTGTGTATGCTGTTTATAAAGTCAGTTTTACAAATGGGCCATAGTTGTTTTTTGTATTCTTATTTGCACTATAGCAGTCATAATTGTGTGCAAGTCCAAAACTGAAATATTTGCAGGTTAAGCCCAAACGGCTATACGCATAGCTTCGAAAATGATTTCCTTTTTCCAAATCATGGTTGTAATGTAACTGTAAGCGTGAATAAATAAACCAGTTCTCATTTATCACAGGTGTATATTCTATGAGGAGAAAATTGGAAATTTTATGGCTATTGGTAAAATAATAACTTGACATAAACATCAACGAAAGCGTTTTGCTCTGATACATATACTGCAGGCCCACAAAATTTTTCAAGCCCTCTGCAGAAGTAAAACTTGCGCCGGAATTGATACTGATTCCCTTGAATAAGTGATGATAAATAAGTGTTGTGTTTTGAAATTCATTCTCAACAGACTTGCCTTCGTAACCGGCAGCGTAAGACGAAACCGAGAGCAAGCCAATTTTTTTCCTTTCCGCAAAAACCTTGTTTACCAGAAGCTGTACAAATTGTCGTTTATCGCCAACCAATTCTTCTGCAGAAACTGTTTTAGGCCTGAAACTGAACGTTGCATCCTGGGCACGCAAATTTTGTGTACTGAATACTACAGCGATTAAAAGTGATAAGGAATAAATCTTTTTCATGTAAATATTTTTGTGAAGTGATTTAAAAATTAATACCACAAAAATATCTACGTGGATAGCCTGCCTTATAGGACAGACTTGAGGTTGAACAGGACTTATTTAAAATTTTGGCGAAAAGCCTCGGGAGTTATTCCTGTTTGTTTTTTGAAATAGCGTATAAAATAAGAAGGGTCTTCATAACCCAGCATATCGGCAACCTGATTTACCTGATTGGCAGTAGCAATAAGTAGTCTCTTAGCCTCTAAAATAATATGGTCGCTTATAAGCTCCAAAACCGTTTTTTGCAATAATGATTTTGTAATAGCATTCAGTTGATACGGCGTCATATTCAACATTGCTGCATACTCACTTACCTGCTTTTTGGTATGAATATTTTTTTCCAATAAATACTGCAATTCTTCCAAACGCTCCTGGGCATAAAGTTTGGTTTCGTTAGGAACCTCGTTTGGGTGGGGGCTTTCGCGCACTAATTCAATGAAAAGAATGTCTAAACTGGCTTTAATAACTTCTTTGTACCGGTCTTGCTTTTGTATAAACTCCCGTAAGATAACCTGCAATTGCAAACCAATTTTTTCAAATCGTTCTGTGGTCACATGGCAATGGTTTTTATTACTGGCCTTCCGTAACACCACGCCGGCCGGGTTTTCACGGGGAGCATAAAAACCGGAAGTAAATTGGAGCAGAAACCCGGTAGTACCTTTTTCAAGTTTTAATTGATGCTTGCCCTGGCCGGATAAAAAAAACTGAGTAGTTGTCCACTTCATACTTAATAAAATCTATTTCGTGTTCGCCTGTGCCATTTTTAATAAATAAAACAAAGTAAAAGTTGTGCCGGTGAAGTTCATGAATCAAATCTCCTTCCGCCACCAAAGGCTCAATAGCTCTTATGCTAAAGCGGTCTTCAAAAGAATCTTTTATATGTCTTACGGGTATTTTTTTCATTTAAAGTTTGTCACTATCATTTTTGTCGTGCCTGTTGGTTGAGCGGTTGGTTTGCCTTGCTGCTAACTCGCTAATGTATGTTATATAATACTAATTTTTTGTGCAGTTTTACTATTTTAAGTTGCAAGGCGCAAACACGCTGCGCTCAAAAGCTAAGCGGCATATTTGCACCAGATGATAAGTCCTTAAATTCTTTTGCAAAGTATTTTTGGGTAAGACAGATGGCAATCATAAGGTCAACACTGTATATTTTTCCATCAACGATGAAAGGCTTGGCATTTTGAAATTCAGCCTTCGTAGACATATAATCTTTTATAAACTTTTGTCTGCTTAATTGTGGAATAATAAAATAATAACTCTCAAGTTTAAAAAAGTCATAAGCTTTTACAATCTTATCCGACTTAAGCAAAAGTGTCTTTCTATTTAATAAACTCCATTGACCGCTGTCTACTGTTGACTTGCTTATACAGTCAAACCCTATCGTTTGGAAAGTTTGGTTGCTGTCAAGAATCAGCCTGTATCCAGCCGTGTGGTTCGATGTGACGTAAGTTCCTATAACTTCTAATATCTTTAAAGAGTCAATGAAGATTACAGAGAAACCCTTGTGGCTTCTTTTTGTATCAACCAAATTGGAAGTCTGTCCAAATGTAATTGTCATATAAGCGACAGCTAAAATTGTCAAGAATGATTTCATTTGAGGTTTGGTTACTAAAAGTTGAAAATATATTCGTCGCCCCGCCATATTGCCAAACCGCCTGTAAGCTGCAGTTATAATCATCAAATGCAAGTCTATTTATTAAGAGGTGGTTCAAATTTTGGTATTGGAAGTGAAACGTTAGTTAAGTCGATTTGATTCTTTTCATAAAAGTTTACAATCTCCTTTTGAACACCCTCATCAGGCAACATATCTTCATGCCCGGCGTATTGAACAAGAATATGAAAGCCATTTGTGAATAGCTTTTTTACTTTTTCTGCATTTGCAGGCGGTGTATTACTGTCCATCGTACCACTGATAAATAATGTTCTTATGTTGCTTGCAAAAGATTTTCTAAAATCATCTCCCAAATCTATATCTCCAAAATAATTTTTTGAATAAATGTCAGGTGTGTTCATTGCATTTCCCAACAAAGCTGTTTTACCTTGTTGTTCTATTTCTGCATACCTTTCTTTGGTTGCTCCGGAGGCTGTACGCATTATACCAATGGCTGAAGTATATTCACCGTTAAACTGATTATACCGCTTTTCAACATACTCCTTTAACAAATCATAATTGCCTTTTTCTATACCATACAACAGAGCGGGGAAATAAACGAAGTCATAAGAATCACCTGCATCAAGCCTGAGAATCATTTGAAGCCCGAATTTGCCAACAGGTATATCAATCATCTGATTGCTCTTTTTATCTTTTACTTGTATAAAAATCGGCTTTTTCTTAAGCTTAGTTAATACTTTCTTTAATAACGCTATCATATCAGGCACCTGTTTGTTGATAGCAGTATCTTGTGCAGCTAAATCAGAAATCTTTTGAAGTTGCCTGTCATACGTAAAAGGCAAATGATGCATATCGTTTAATCCTGAAACACCAATCAACACCATATCATCAATAAAGTCAGGGTATTTTCTTGCAGCCGCTAAAGCAAGATGCGTTCCGTAACTTATAGCAAGTAAATTGATTTTCGCTGCACCTAACGCAATTCGTATATCATTTATATCATCTGCATTCTGAATGGTATTGTATCCTCTAATGTCAATACCTCTTTGTTTAAAAGTATCTGCCCCGGCACGGGAAATCTGATTTGCTACCTGAATAATATTTTCCTGGGATAGAAATATATTCTTTTTATCAGAAGCAGGTACTTTATAAACCAACGATGGCAAAGACCTGCCAGAACCACGCTGGTCAAGTAAAATAATATCATGGTCTTCCTGCAGTTGAAAAATCAGTTTTTGAAAATACTCTTCCCTGATATAATTAATTCCCGATTGGCCAGGTCCACCGGCAAGAAATAAAACCGGGAAAGACGGTGTTTTTGATTTCGCTTTTAGTTTAAGTATTGATAATTGAATGGTATTGGAATTTATCGAAAGCCTATTCTCCGGCACATTGACTTGAGACAGACTATATGCAATGCTATCGCCTGTATGAGCTTTCATTTTGAATTCATGAAAAATTATTTCTTGATTAGTTTGTTTTGATGTATCTGTTTGAGCAGAACATAAAACTGAAATTAATAAGAGATAAAAAGTAAAAATTTTAATCATTGCGATAGAATTATTGCAGCTTACGTTAGGGCTTGCTGTGCTGGAATTTTATATCGTTCAGCCCACAAAACGATAGCCCAATTCAAAAACTATTGATGAAGATATGCACTAAAACCGAACAATGAAAGTCCTGCCCGGACTGTAGCTGATAGCATTACTAAAGATGAGAATTTGCAGTTCAGCCAGCATAGCAGCAAGCCCGGTGTTGCCTGCATATAGTCACTTATTTAGCAGCAAAAAGATTTGAAGAAACAAAAATTAAATAATGGCGTACAATAAAGCACTTTAACAAAATGCGGGCTTAGCAATACATCATATCAACTTTTGTTTTGCTACATTAAGCCGCACGGAAAAAATTTCCTGAAAGTAGTTTCTTATCTCAAATCAAGAACTTTGTTGGTTTGGCTCAATATGTTTGCTTCATAAAAAGATACTATGAAAAAAGAAACAATCAAATCCGGCCAGGTTAACATTGACTTTCTGCTGGAAGCATCTGATACCAATGTCGCTGCAGCCATGTTTGAATTTACAGTGCCCGTCACAACCGTATGCAGCGTTTAAGCCTGGAGAACAGGAAAAAAATGCCTGAAAGAAAATTTGTCCCAAATACATCACTCATTAAAACAAAAAAATACAACATGTACCAAATCTTAATCGTGGGTTTGAACCCACATACGATCGACTTCTCACAACCAGGATTTTTACCAGGCTTGACTGCTGAAAAAGTATTAGCCGGGCTTAAAACAGAAAGGGAAAATCTGAAAGCAGCAGGATATGATTCGGATATGTACCTTATTGACACCGGTGTGCTTGAATTGTCTGCCCTTGCAGAACAACTTAAAGGCAAACAATTTGATGCTGTTATGGTAGGGGCGGGTGTTAGAGTACCACCTTCCAACTTTATTTTATTTGAAAAATTGATCAATACTGTTCACTACAATGCCCCCGGTACAAAAATTATTTTCAATACAAGTCCCCATGACACTGCGGCATCTATTAAAAGATGGCTGTGACTATAAGCTTTTTTGTTACGCAAGGCCTGTATTCAGGCAATGAAATAGCTATACAGCCCATAATAAGCAAGTATGCAGGGCGGCTTTATGTATGGTGCTTGTGCAGGCTTTCCTGGTGTATAGTTTCAAGGCCCAGGTACATTATGCCGCCATCAAACCCTTAACTAATCCATCCTTTCTTCGTCCTATCTTGGCGGTGGGTAAGCAAAGATGAACATGGTACGAAAGAGATCTTCCCTGAACAATAAACGCATCACCCGTGCATAGTTTATAACAAAAGTATCACGGCGCTTATTGCTTTATTTTATTCACCAACTTTGTGCATGTAATATTTATGGATAAAAAAGTTTTGATAATAGAAGATGACGCTAACATTGTGGAGTTGCTCACTATACATCTTTACGACCTGGGCTGCAGGATTATAGCTGAACCTAACGGCCAAAAAGGTTTGACAATTTCCAAAGAAGAGCGGTTCGATCTAATTATTCTTGATATTATGCTGCCCGGCCTTAACGGCATGGAAATTTGCAGGAAGATAAGGCAAACCGACAGGCTTACACCTATTCTCATGCTTACGGCAAAGTCGGAAGAAATTGATAAAGTGATGGGTCTTGAAACAGGCGCTGACGATTATCTCACCAAACCTTTCAGCGTAAGGGAATTTATTGCAAGGGTGAAAGTCATTTTTCGCAGGAAAGAAGACAGCGATGCGTTGCAGGATGCAGCGCCGGCATCTGCTGTTATAATGTATGGCGGCCTGGAAATTGATTTGGACAAACGAAAAGTTACACTCAACAATACGAGGGTGGAACTTTCACCGAGAGAATTTGAACTGATGGCATTGCTGGCATCCAACCCCGGTAAAAGTTACAGCCGCAAACGTTTATTAAACCTTGTTTGGGGCTACGATTTTGAAGGCTATGAACATACGGTGAATAGCCACATTAACCGTTTACGCGGAAAGATTGAAGAAGATGTTTCCAATCCAAAATATATTTTAACTACCTGGGGCGTTGGTTACAGGTTTAATGAAGAATTGTAAGTCGCCTGTAGCTTACCTCAGTTTATAAAAATGATACAATGCCTGCAAAAAAAATAAAAGGCAATTTATTATTCTGGAAGATCACTGCCGTATTCACAGCACTGCTTGTTGTATTGGGTGTTGTGTTTGTGCTGATAGCCTCCCGTTTCTCCACATCGTATTTTACCACTGCACACCAGGAATTATACGGGGATATTGCGCAGCATCTTGCCAGTTTTACACAGCCACTTAAAAACGGCAAACCGGATACTGCTGTTACGCACGACATCATACATTCTACCATGGTTGCCAATCCAAGTGTGGAAGTATATTTATTGGATACGGCAGGCAACATCACCGATTATGTTGTGCCCGATACAACAGTGCAGGTGCATCATGTAAATATTCATACTGTGAAGCAATGGCTTACCGCCGATGCCATGCATCGCCCGATGGGCGATAATCCAAAGCAACCAGGCGAACCCAGCATTTTTTCTGCTGCACCTGTATATGAAAACGGAAAGCTTACAGGTTATGTGTATGCGGTGCTGGCAAGCGAAAAACAAAAAGAGATTTTAAACTCCATCAATAACCAGTTATACTTCAGGCTTGGCACTTATATTTTTTTTGCGGCATTGCTGGTTGCATTAATAGTGGGTGTAGTTATCTTCTTTCTGATGACAAGCAGCATTTCTAAAATTACTTCGGTAGTAAAGCGTTTTAAAGAAGGCGATTATTCTGCCCGCATTGAAGGAAATGCTTCAGGCGATTTGGGAATGTTAAGCACCACGTTTAATGAAATGGCGGATGTGATCGTGGATAATTTTGATAAAATAACCGCCACCGATAAATTCAGGCAGGAGTTAATTGCCAATGTATCGCACGACCTGCGCACTCCCCTATCCATCATGCAGGGATACGTGGAAACATTGATGATGAAAAAAAATGTGCTTTCAGAAAATGATAAAGAAAAATATTTGTCTGTTGTACATGACAGCTCCAAAAAATTATCAGGGCTTGTTGAACAGCTATTTCAATATGCCAAGCTGGAAGCCAATTTGGTAACACCTGAAAAAGAAGCATTTTTTATCAGCGAGCTTGCTTCCGATATTTTAATGAGCTACCAGTTAAAAGCTGACGAACGAAATATTCATTTAAACATGCAGGCACCATCAAATCTTCCACGGGTATTTGCTGATATTGCATTAACGGAAAGGGTATTTCAAAATTTGTTGGACAATGCTTTTAAGTTCACGCCTGATGGCGGTGATATCACCATCCGGTTATCAGGAACAAATGCCGGGATTAAAGTACAGGTTGCTGATACCGGCATTGGCATTGCACCTGAGGACCAGGCTTATATTTTTGAACGTTATAAGCAGCTTGGAAAAGAAGCTTCGCCTAAAAAAGGTATAGGCATTGGCCTTGCCATTGTAAAGAAAATATTAGAGCTGCATCAAACTACAATTGAAGTAATGAGCGAACCGGGAAAAGGCACAGCTTTCAGGTTTGTATTGCCGGTAGTAAACCCGGTTGCAGTGAATTACATGTAAACCGGGCGTCCTTTCCTCTTATAAATTATAATGTTAAATAATTACATCCTGTAATAAACGATAACGGTATAGTAATTGCTATTTTGAAGGAATTAATTCACTTAAAACATTGCTCTATGCCAATTGTAAAAGTTATCGAAGTAATTGCTTCATCAGAAAAAAGCATTGAGGATGCGCTGCAGTCAGCAGTGCAGGAAGCTTCCAAAACAGTGCACAAT
>JAEWJV010000541.1 GCA_023386395.1 Bacteroidota bacterium | reverse complement strand
CCCAGCAAACACAATGCTTATATGCCTGCGCAGAATGCTGATAAACAAATACCGGTGCCTGTTTTCAGAATGCTCGGCAGCGACCCCATTCGCCAGTATGATAATGGTTTAGAAAATGAACGGCAGGGTGTGGTTACATTAGAACCTGTATATCCCGCTGCGGGCAGCGATGCTGCATGGGTGCATTGGTTCTTTCAGCAATTTGTAAATGGCGCTTCCATGACCTTTGCTTATACACAGGCGGGGCAGGAAAATTCTTTTACATGGCCTGCTATGTCAAAAGGCCTTGAACTGCAATTCCCTTTAATTGAACGTTTGCGTGATGAGAAAAAAGTAAAGGTTGAAACGCTCGCAGCATCCGGCAAATGGTTTAAAGAACAGTTTAAGCTCACACCGCCAACATCTGTTACTGCTATTGAAGACCTGCCTGGCGGTAACAAAAAAACGGTTTGGTTCAACAGCCGTTTTTATCGCGCCAATTTATTGTGGGATAGCGGCCACCTGCGCTTCCGCGATATACATTTGTTTAATGAAAACCTTGCATCGAAATATGAAACGGAAGTAGCCACAAGCAATGAATGCACTTTCTTTACATTACCATTACTGGATGGTTATTTATGGAGCAGCCATGATTTTTTTGCAGGCCTGCGTTTCAGGGCAATTATTAATGGAAAGGAAACCGATCTCACCGGAGGTGATCCAATCATATCAGATAAAGTTAAGGGTGTGCTTACTGTTTCATGGCCTTTAAAAAATGCAAGCGGCAGTTTACAGTTTGTGTTTACAGAAGATAAAATCCAGGTATCATTAACGGGTACTACATCGCTTAAATGGTATCTCGATTTTAAAGCTGCGGAAAATAAAGCATTGCCTTTTACAGCCATCAACCCAAAATATATAAGTGCAGCATTTGAAGGCATCAATTATAAACTGCTGGCGGAACAGGGCAGCTTTGAAAAAGGTACAAATAATAAAACTTTTGTTATACAACCATATAATCAAAAGCTGGTGTTAAGCTTTGATAACGGAAGCAGTAACTAAACTCATATTGACTTCGCTGTTTTTTAAAGTAGCTGTGCTCAGGGCAGTTATTTTAATCATTAAAAATTTTCTTAAAACTATCCGCTGCACTTTTTTTTTATATCCTTGCTTTATTACCTTGGCGGCACAAAATTGCAAACACTGCTGCAATAAACTGCTTTTGCCTTTATAAAGTAAAAGCTGCTTATAATAAATGAAGCTATTATTTCAATCATAATAATTTTTATTTATTAGGTATGTTCGCAGAATCCACAATTACCAGCCGGCGCACTATGCGCCCCTTCAGCTTGCCCGTTTGTTTCTTCTTATTTGCAGGCTTATGCTTTTTTCTACCGTTATCAGCACAAACAACCGCGGGTACTTCAGCGCCATCTTCGTTCACTTCAAACCTCATAAATATTGAGGCGGCGGTTAGTGAAACATTCCGTTACAATGCAAACCTGCACAATGGTTCTCCGGAAACACGCATATACGATTTATATGCGCAGATGCCCGGCGGATGGCTCATTGCATTCCGCACTTTGGGCAGCCAGGTATCTTCTGTGAGCGTTGATGCCGGCAAAACGCAGGATATAAGTATTGAAATAAATGCCAGCCAGGTTGCAAAGCCTGCCAGGTACGATATACCAGTGATAGCCATCTCTTCAAAAGATACTTTGCGGCTGAACCTGCAGGCTGTGGTAAAAGGCGCTTATGGTATTAATCTTTCAACACCAACCGGGCTTTTAAGCGATGATATAACCGAAGGCAGCAAAAGAGAAATTCACCTTGTGGTAACGAATACCGGTACCATTCCTTTAAAAGAAATAAATCTTTCGGCACAAACACCTGCCAAATGGGAGGCCAGCTTCGAGCCTTCCAAAATAGCGCAAATAGAGCCCGGTAAAACGGCTGATGTAACGGCAACCTTAACGGTGCCCGGTAAAACCATTGCCGGTGATTATGTAACTGTTTTCACCGCAAAAAATGGCAATGCCAGCTCCGATGCCACCTTCAGGATGACGGTTACAACTTCCATACTCTCCGGGTGGATGGGCATTATCGTGATCCTGCTTGCTGTATTCCTCGTATATCGCCTCATTCGCAAATACGGAAGGAGATAAGGTTATGGAAAATGCTGTTATACAATTGCAGGGATTAACCAAATGCTATGGTAAGCTCAAAGCAGTTGATGATCTTAGCCTCGAGGTAAGCAAAGGCGAAATATTCGGCCTGCTTGGCCCGAACGGCGCAGGAAAGACCACTGCCATATTAATGATGCTGGGGCTTACAGAACCTACTGCTGGCACAGTGCAGGTTTGCGGTTATAATGCTACAGCCAATCCTATTGCCGTTAAACGTAAGGTGGGTTATATGCCCGACAGTGTGGGTTTTTATGATAACATGACGGCGCTTGAAAACCTGCTCTATATCGCAAGGTTAAATGGCGTTGCCGAAGCTGAAGTAAAAGAAAGGTCCCGTGATATGCTGAAGGAGGTAGGCCTTGGCGCTGATATCAATAAAAAGACCGGCGCTTTTTCACGCGGTATGAAACAGCGGCTGGGCCTTGCCGATGTGCTGATTAAACAACCGGAAGTTATTATACTCGATGAGCCAACACTGGGCATTGACCCCGGCGGCGTAAAAGAGTTTCTCGCTTTAATACGGCAGCTAAGCCGCCAGCAGGGATTAACGGTTTTATTGTCTTCCCATCACCTGCACCAGGTGCAACAGGTGTGCGACAGGGTAGGCATTTTTGTTGGCGGCAAACTGCTGGTGGAAGGCAACCTTGATCAACTCTCGCGCAATTTATTTACCGAAGAAAATTATGTGGTGGATATAACTTTAAAAGAACCCGTTGCAATACCCTGGAACCTGGAGCCTGCCTTGCTGCAACTGGGAGCTGTAGAGAAAGTTGCAGTTAACGGTAATCGTATTGGGGTTGCCTGTTCGCAGGATGTAACGCCGGATATTGTACGCTTTTTTGTGAAGGAGCATTTTGACATAACCGGTGTGCAGCAAAAGGAATATGGCCTCGATGAGATATATCAAAAATATTTTGAAAACAATCTAACAGAGAATACAAATGAAAAGCCTGGAGGTTTCTTTCAAAAATCCTTTCTTCAGAAAAACAAGCAGTAGCCAGCCATACACCGCTGTAAACCCATTCAGGGTAATGGTGCATAAAGAAATTGCTGATAATATACGAAGCTGGCGGTTTACCGTATTACTGGCTTTAATTGTGCTTACT
This sequence comes from Bacteroidota bacterium, assembly GCA_023386395.1. Lineage (GTDB taxonomy): Bacteria > Bacteroidota > Bacteroidia > Chitinophagales > Chitinophagaceae > Parafilimonas. The sequence goes on along the minus strand of JAEWJV010000541.1, from coordinate 4,807 downwards.
TTTTTTGGGTCGATGTATGTTTCATTAAGCAACATAGCCACGGCTGTGGCTAATGTAAAAGATCCCGGTCATCTTTTTCTTTATTTGAAACTATTAACCACCACCGATGGCACCTTGCCGCCATTTCATGTGTTCCTTAATTTCTTAGGGCCCTTGTTAGGTATTGGTTTGGGGTTTGATGCCATCAATTCGGAACAAAACAGCGGCACACTTATCCGGCTCATGGCGCAGCCTGTTTACAGGGATAATGTATTGCTGTCGAAATTTATGAGCGCATTGATCATTGTAAGTACCCTGTTCTTTTCGCTTGTTTTATTAATGATTGGCGGCGGCTTATTAATTACCGGTGTGCGCATTGAACCGGAAGAAATACTGCGTATCCTTTCTTTTATGGTATTGAGCATTGTTTATGTTGCCTTCTGGCTGAGCCTTTCCATTTTGCTGTCTGTAAAATTTAAACAGGCTGCAACTTCGGCGTTAACGGCCATTGGCATCTGGTTATTCTTTACTATTTTTTACCAGATGATTGTAAACATGATCGCGAAAGCTTTGTTGCCCAACCCTGCTTTCATTTCACCAGAACAAACAATTTATTATAACGATATTGTATTGAATGTGCTGAGGCTGGCGCCGGGCAGGCTTTATACCGATGCAGTAACCACATTGCTCATGCCCTCGGTGAGAAGCCTGGGTCCGCTTACGATGGAACAATTGTCCGGCGCTATTCCCTCACCGTTACCGTTTAAAGAAAGCCTGATGATTGTGTGGCCGCAGGTAAGCGGTTTGGTGGCAGCCACCGTTGTATGTTTTGCCTGGTCGTATTATTTGTTCATGCGGAGGGAGATAAGAAGCTGATTGCGTAAAGTGTTATGCACGGTTACATAATTACCATACCGGCGCAGGGAAGTTGGGGGAATTGTCCACTCCTTCATCGTACCTCATTCGCCCCATCTTCGCCGGCGGGGTAAGCAAAGACGAACATGGTACGAACATGGTACGAACAAGATACGAACAAAGGTATCCGGGCCAGTACCTGTCTTATACATAAAACTTTACAGGTTCGGGGATTATTACGGGATAAACTTTACACTGTTTGATAGTAGGCTGTGGCCAACCAGCACCAGTATTTTGTTACGCTTCATGAGAAGCGCATATAATGAAACAGAAAGACTTATAAACACCGCAGCGTTAGTATGGAAACTATACAGAGGACGGACCTTCCAGATAGTTTTTCCAAAATGAGCTCTTCTCAGATTTGTTCTCATCAGACATTAAACGCTTCAACATTAGTAATTATCTTCAGCATCTGGCTTTCAGATAAGCATTTGGGTAAAGACAAACAAGGGTTAAAGCTATATACCTGAATTGTAAAACGACAACCAAAGAATAAATGAATTTCATAAGAAAACATTGGTATGACGTAGGAGGACTAATTTCAATATTGATTTTAACCATTGTATGCAAACACTTCAAGAACTTGTCAGATTATCAGGTTATAATGTGGTTAAGTTTAGTTTCCCTTTTATTCCATCAATTAGAGGAGTATAGAATTGTTGGGACTTTTCCGGGAATGGTTAATCGTGTAATGTATAACAGCGACTTGCCAGACAGATTTCCTCTTAATACAAACACATCAGTTTACGTAAACGTTCTGGTGGGCTGGACAACTTATTTTCTTGCTGCTTTTTTTGCAGAGAAAGCAATTTGGCTGGGTATTACAACAATTCTTGTATCGTCAGGCAATATAATTGCACATACGATAGTTTTTAACATAAAGGGAAAGACCATTTATAATGCTGGCATGGCAACTTCCTGGCTGTTTTTTGCACCTTGCATTTTTTTCTTCTTTTCAATTATCCATAAAGAGAATTTGGTAACCAGCCTTGACTATTTTATTGGCATTCCATTAGGTATAGCATTAAACGTTGTTGGGATACTTAAACTTATTGACTGGTGTGCAGACAAAAACACACAATACATTTTTGAACAACGAAACTTACTGCCGCAAGACAAAAAACAACAGCTATAACTAAACATTCGATGCGTACGAAGTACAGGCAATGAGGATGATGTTGAACTAAACCTGGACAGAGAACCTTATTCCCTCACTTTTCAATGGGGCAATACATTAAAACTTATTTGCCGTTTATTTATAGCAATGGGGAAAACAGTTAGCCATTTTATTTATCTTGAACCGGAATCATTGCAACCAGTTAAACAAGCTTATGCATAATTTAAAACTAATTGCCCGTATTTTTTACGGCGCAGGTATTGCAGGCATTGGCGTACTGCATTTTTTTTATCCCGGGTTCAGGCCGGTAATTTTACCCATACCACCTGAAGCAACAACGCAACTAAACGTGCTTATATATTTAACAGGAGCGTTTCTTTTCATAACAGGATTATTAATTGCTATTGGTAAATATGTAAAAACAATTGCACTCCTGCTTGCACTGGTATTGTTTTTATTTTTTGTATGCGGTCATTTGCCCAACAGGTTAACCAACATGATAAGTGTGTTGGGTGCATGGACAGATGCTTTGAAACTGTTGGCACTTAGCGGTGGTGCATTGATAGTCGCCCGTGCCTTTCCCGGCAATGCAAATACCGTTATGCATGCGTTATATAAAACATCATTTTTAGGAAGATATTTTTTTGGGTTGATGTTATTGCTCTTTGGTATAGACCATTTTTTATATACTGACCTTGTAAAAACATTGGTTCCCGCATGGATACCCGGTGCATTGTTCTGGACGTATGTTGCAGGCGTCGCATTGATAGGCACAGGGCTTTCCTTCATCACCAATATTAAAAGAAAGCCGGTGGCGCTTTTGGCGGGCATCATGTTGTTTTTGTGGCTCATCGTATTGCACATACCAAGAGCTGTTACCATGGACACATCAACAGACCCGAATGAAATTGTAAGTGTGTTCGAATGTCTTGCCTTTAGCGGAATGGCGTTTTTGTTGTATGTGGAGTGATGCGTTGTGTGAGAATAAATTGCGGTTCCTGTGCTTACTTCGTTGTACGCATTACTTGAAACCTACTCATCTTCATCAGCCGCTTCCTGTGTTTCTTCAATTTTATCTGAATCTTTTGCGCGTCGCAGTTTTACTATAGGATTATCTTCTGTTCCGGTAACTGAAAACGGAATACCAAATATACCAAATGGCGGCAAGCCAAGCCTGCCCGAAAGGTTCAGCTTGCCATCGAAACTCATTTGACCTTCAAAGCGCGGACGAAATCCAAAGATTTTCATCTTCGTTCTTTCCAGCGTAATAATATTATTGGCAATAGTTGTTTTAATATTCACCGATTTTAAGTTTGGGTTACTGATGCTGTCGCGATTGGTGGCTTTGCCAACAGCATTGATCAGTTTAAAACCATACAGCTTTACATCTTTTACAGAAAGCGTTCCGCCGCCTTTGAGCGAAGGATAAACCGGTTGCATGTTTTCATCCAGCTTGCCGGTTAACTGGTAATCGAGCGAAATAATTCCCTGCGCATTTGCAGCAGCAGGAGCGAGGTCGTGAAATAATTTTATTTCATTATAAGCACGTTTCACATCAAATTCTTTGGCGCTAATATGATAATCAAAAAAAGCTTTGTAAGGCGAAAGGCTGTAATAGGTGGCATCCATTACAACAGGTGCATCTATCAAACTAAAACCTGTTTGCTTCAGCATCAATTTTCCATTGCTGATGCTCATGTTGCCTTTAAAATTTTTCAGTTCGATATTATTATAAGCAACCGTATTTGCATTGGCAACAAAGTTCAAATCAAGATTGGAAGGAACAATTACAACACCTGTTGCAGCGGTGTCTGCAGAAGCAGAAGTATCACCGGCAAAAGCAGCAAATTCATCTGCGTCTAAATAATTTGTTGAAAGATTAAAATCACCTGTTAATGCGGCATTATCCGTTAATGCATAATTGATAACATTGGATAAATATCCATTGAGCGTAATGTCTGTTTTTCCATAGTTTGCTTTAAACGCATCGAAATACATTTTATCATTTACAAACCTGAACAACCCGGTTTTAATCAAAAATGGTTTTGGAAAATAATCTGTGTTCAATTTTATATTGTTCAGTGAAGCGGTTCCTGAACTGTGCAATTGATTATATCTGCCCGCTGCCGCATCGCTTTGCAAACCCTGTAAAACAAAATCGGTTTTAATCATCCCATTTATATCTATTCCTTTTTGCGCAAATACCCGGTAAATTTTTCCAACATCTATCGTTCCTTTTGAACGCACATCATATTTAATGTTCTCAAAGTTTTTCAGATCAGCAGTAAGCGTGAATGGCTGCCCTTCAAATTCAAATGAAACAGGTTGCAATTCAAATGCTGAGCCTTTTAATGTTCCATCAGTATTGGTGATGCCGGCCATCAAAGAAATGTTTTCAAGAGGATGCGGATAATACTTCGTTTGTATTGATCCGCTTTGCAATTGAATGTTTGCCTTGGTAACAGGAAACTGTTTTTTATCCGGCAAATAATTTCCTTTTGAAACAATATCAATATTAAGATTGCCGCCAAGCTCTAAACTATCAAGCGGGTAATATTGTTTAATGTTGGCAAGATGAATGACAGATTTTAGATCGGCATCAACACTAAAATTTTTTAAGCTGTTTAATTTTACATACCCTTTAATGTAGTCGCTGAGCATGTTGGCATTCAGGTTTTCTATGGCAATGTTTGTGTGACGATAATCGCTGTCGTTACAAAATGCATTTACATTAAAACTGATGTTTGAAACCGGTTGTGGCAGTGATATGTATTTAAAATAACCATTGCTTAAAGA
>JAEWJV010000538.1 GCA_023386395.1 Bacteroidota bacterium | reverse complement strand
CCACGATGGTTTTGTATTCCAGTTTCATCACTTACTGCCGGAATTTACAGCCCTCGAGAATGTTTGCATCCCCTCGTGGATTGCCGGCAACGGTAAAAGGCAAACTGAACAGCAGGCCATTCTACTGCTGGAAACATTAGGTTTAAAAGACCGGATAGAAAACAAACCCAACCAGCTCAGCGGCGGTGAACAACAACGTGTTGCCGTAGCAAGGGCGCTCATCAATAAACCCGATATTGTTTTTGCCGATGAGCCCACCGGCAACCTTGATTCCGTTCATGCCAAAGAACTGCACGAATTATTTGTGCACCTGCGCCATCAATTCAAACAAACATTCCTTATTGTAACCCACAACGAAGAAATGGCGCAAATGAGCGACCGCATTTTACACATGAAGGATGGGAAGATAGTTGAGTAGCTGATTGGTTGATTTATAAATCCCCTGCTACTTATTAACCTGTCAACTTATCAACCTGTCAACAATTCAACTTATCAACTACCCTCCTAAACATTATATTTGCATCCCAAAATAAAAAAGCATGCAACTATCTTCTTTACTGCAACGGTTCAATGAGCCAGAAACGTTGAAAATGGCTAAGCTCGGCCGCGAATTAAGAGCTAAAGGAATTGATGTGATCGACCTTAGTTTAGGCGAACCGGATTTTGATACCCCCGAACATATAAAGCAGGCTGCTATAAAAGCTATTGAAGATAACTATAGCCACTACACGCCTGTAGCCGGTTACCTTGATTTGCGTGAAGCCGTATGTACAAAATTTAAACGCGATAACAACCTTGATTATAAACCTGAAAATATTGTTGTTTCCACCGGGGCCAAGCAAAGCCTCGCCAATACTATTTTAGCAGTAGTTGATAAAGATGAAGAAGTAATTATTCCAACACCTTACTGGGTTACTTATTCTGAACTGGTAAAAATTGCCGGTGGCAAAGTGGTGGAGATACGCAGCAGAGCGGAAAACGGTTTTAAAATTTCCCCGGCTGAACTGGAAGCGGCCATCACGCCAAAAACAAAAATGTTTTTGTTCTCCTCTCCCTGCAATCCTTCCGGTGCAGTTTATTCAAAAGAAGAGTTGAGAGGTTTGGCCGATGTGTTTGCAAAACATCCAAACATTGCCATCATCTCCGATGAAATTTATGAATACATCAATTTCGGCGGCCGCAATGAAAGCATTGCACAGTTTGATGATATTAAAGACCGGGTGATTATTGTAAACGGTTTAAGTAAGGGTTTTGCCATGACGGGCTGGCGCCTTGGCTTTATTGCCGCACATCCCGACATTGCAAAAGCTACAGAAAAAATACAGGGCCAGTTTACCAGCGGCACCAATGCTATTACACAGCGTGCGGCTATTACTGCGCTTACCGCCGATCTTAAGCCAAGCATGGAAATGGTGGAACAATTTACAGAGCGCCGTAAAAAAGTACTGGAACTGGTAAAAGAAATTCCCGGCATTAAATGTTTTGAGCCGCAGGGCGCCTTTTATATCTTTCCTGATGTTAGTTCCTATTATGGCAAAAGCAATGGCGAAACTACCATTACCAATGCCAATGATCTTTGCATGTATTTATTAAACACAGCGCATGTTTCCAGCGTAATGGGCGATGCATTTGGCGAACCCAACTGCGTTCGTTTCTCTTTTGCCAACAGCATGCAGAACATTGAAAAAGGCTGGGCAAGAATTAAAGATGCACTGGTTAAATTGAAATAGTGGGCAATGGGTTGCCAGTGGTGAGTGAGTACAGCTGGCAACTCAAAATATACAGCGCCAATATGCAAACAAAACCATGCTCAATGTTCAATTGTGAAACCGATGCCACATTGAATATTGGTTATTGCATAACATGCTGTACTATTAAACTGATGGAAACTGAACCGTCATTTCGACGACAGGAGAAATCGCTGCTTTATTTTGAATTTATAAATGTGCAGAGATGTCTCGTTTCCTCGACATGACGCGCTAAAAACTTCATTTAAGAGATACTCGTTAAATTTAGTATACAATAGGTTATTGTATATTTAAATATGCTTTTCTCAACTGATATACGCCATTCTTTTTTAACTCACGATTCACCATTCACAACTCACAATATGGATTACTCTTTCTTCATCCTCATCATCTCTATCTTCGCATCCCGCTTTATACAATTAAGTGCATTCAGAACATTGAAGGATAAAGACAAGGGCAAAGTGCTTTCAAAAAATATTATGCAGCTTTCGCAGGTAAGCATGGTTATTACCATCTTGTTAATCGTTGCCTTTTACCTGCTCGTGAGTAAGTATCCCGATAAATTAACAGCCATTGCCGCTACATTCTTTGTAGCGCTGGTTGCACAACGCATTATCGTTTATTTGTTCACCAGGAAAAGAATGATAGATAACGGCGTTCCCTCCACCTATACCAATAAATATTTTCTTAGCTGGCTTGTAACCACTGTTGGCGTAGCTTTATTCATTGTTTTATTTATGCAGCAGTTTAACCATGCACTTGCCAAATGATAAGTTTATAATGTTTCAAAACCGTTTGCTTAAAGTGTATAAACACAAGAGCAAACAGGCCAGGCGGTTAAACATAAGCTGCTACCGCGTTTACGATCACGATCTTCCTGAATTTCCTTTCGCCATAGAATTATATGCCGATAAAATTTATGTAGCCGAATACCGGCGCAGGCATAGCATGGATGAGGAAGAACATGAAGCCTGGCTGCAGCAGGCTTTTGAAATAATAAGCAAAGTTTTACAATTGCCCGCTGAAAACATTTACAGCCGGGAACGCAAACGCCAGAGCCACCGTGAAAAACAACAATACGAAAAGCAAAACAGCGCACAGGAATTTTTTAAGGTAGAAGAAAATGGTTTAAAGTTTTTGGTGAACCTTACAGATTATCTTGACACAGGTTTATTCCTTGATCACCGCGTTACAAGGGAAATGGTGCGTAAAGAAGCAGGTGGCAAAAGGGTGCTGAATCTCTTTTGTTATACAGGTTCTTTTTCTGTGTATGCTGCCAGCGGTAATGCATCAAGTGTAACATCCGTTGATCTTTCCAAAACTTACCTCGATTGGGCAAAAGATAATTTCGTAATTAACGGGTTTAAAAATACAAGCCAATATCATTTTATTCATGCGGATGTATTGCAGTATTTAAAAACGCTTCAGCCTAACAGCTTTGATCTTATTATAATTGACCCACCCACTTTTAGCAACAGCAAGCGCATGAAAGATTTCTTTGATGTGCAAAAAGACCACACGGAAATTATAAATGATGCCTTGCTTGCCTTGTCTCCAAATGGCATACTCTATTTCAGCACCAATTATTCCAGGTTTGTATTAGATGCAGCCGGCATACATACGGCAGCTATAAAAGACATTACCAAAGCCACTACCCCATTTGATTTTGAAGGCAAGCTGAAGCGGTTTTGTTTTAAGCTGGTAAAGCAGTAAGATTTACTATTTTAAGTTGTAAGCACAAGTAGGCTGCGCTCAAAAGCTAAGCGACATATATGCGTCAGATG
>JAEWJV010000482.1 GCA_023386395.1 Bacteroidota bacterium | reverse complement strand
TATTCAAAGATCATCAGAATAAAGTTTGAAAGCAAATCACAACAAAAGATTATGCGTTATCTAATAAAACGAGTTGTATTCAAAGATCATCAGAATAAAGTTTGAAAGCAAATCACTTTCGCCGCTGTTGGCATTGTCTACCAACAGCCTGATGGCCTTCAGGCCCCTCTAGTCCTTTTCATTGTAGAGGGGCCTTCAAACATAATCCGCCCTCATTTTTGCAACATAATCTAACAGGGCCTGACCATCTTGTCAGGGGCATATCAGAAGCATATCAGAAGCGTATCAGGGCTATACCTCCAGGATATTTTTTCAAAGAAGCGCAGGTTGTATGAACAAGGCCATGCGGCCCTCAGCTATAAAACTTACATTACGTAAGAGAAAAGAAATTGACAAAAGATTAAATAACAATTATTCATTCTCTAATCGGCTGATCCACCAGTCGAGGAATATTGCCTGTTTGCAATGCCGGCTGTTGAGAACACCAACCGGTAGATAAATATCATCCGTTCTTGAACTTTTCCTGCGTGACTGACACCGGTCAGGCGGAGGTAATCTTTTATCAAGAAAAACTACATGGGAAATTATTGTTATTCTGAGAAAAGCGACAAAAGATAAAACAAAAACATTGCCCGGTGATTTCGTTTTGGTCCTCACAAACCGGTAGAATAAAAATCAAGGCTCAACAGCCGAAGAATCATCAGTACAAAAATTAAATCAAGGCGGTGAACGGATGTGTTGAAATATCATCCGTTCTTGAACTTTTGGTACTTTTCTTTCAAGAGAAAAGTACAGCAAGAAGTTGTTGCTATCAGTGAATAAGGAAAGTAAAAAATCAAGGTTAAGGAGCAGCCGAAAAATCATTAGTGCAAAAGCCTAAACCGATGGAGGAGGTTCGCGAATACCATAAAAAATAATAAATAAAATGAGCAATCAGGGCGCAAGAAAAAATGTGCTGAAATCGAAGATCCGCAAACACCGCTAAAAAAACCTGCCGTAAGCAATATCATTTTTTCTTGATTTTCTTTCCTGCCCGACTAATGTCAATCAGGCGGGGGTACTTTTTTATCAGGAAAAAAGTACAGCAAGAAGTTGTTGCTATTAGTGAATAAGGAAAGTAAAAGATCAAGGCCCGGCAGCCGAAGAATCATCAGTACAAAAGCCAAATCAAGGCCGTGAACGGATGTGTTGAAATATCATCCGTTCTTGAACTTTTGGTACTTTTCTTTCAAGAGAAAAGTACAGCAAGGAATCCTGGGCATTAGAATATAAGGAAGCAAGAAAAAGATCAAATAAGGCAAAAAAAATTTGCTGAAAGTGATAAAAGATTAAGATTTAATGCACGGAAGTTCATCAGCCACAAGCATGAAGCTCCACAAATATTGATACATTAAATTACAAACCATCAATAGTATTAAACATATCCACAAAACATTTCCAGTCGGTATTATCGCTGCCGTTACGGCCTGGTGTTTTGTTATAAAAGCCATCCAAAAAGTTGGAAGCGCCGGTCCATACAGTCTGCATCATACCATAAAAATGCGGCTGCATTTCTTTGGTGGCCGTTTTCCTGAAGTTAATCATATCGTTGGTTTGCTGCACCGCAACAGCAGGCCGGTTCCAGGGGCAGGTAATTACATTCAATCCTTTCATGGCAAAATACACCGGTGTTTTATCGGCGCGTTCATAATGCCAGTCGCAGATAATAACTTCTTTCGGTATCATATCTATAGCCCGGTATGTATTATTATAACTCGCTTCCCACTCTCCCATTCCTGTTGTTTTACCATCAATCAGCCGGTCGCCCCAAATCCATAAACGGCGGTTTTTTTGAGCAAGATGATTATTTATCAAACGCACTTCGCTGGCAAACAATTCCGCTTTATCCCGGCCGCCGCAGCGTGGGCATTGCTTTTCACCCAAATAAAAAACTTCATCCATGCCTGCATGAAAAGATGTTGCCTGGAAAGCGTCGCATATTTCATCCACAATATCAAACACAATTTTATGCACTTCAGGGTGCAAAGGACAATAACTTTTACAATAAAGATTATCGGCATTCGGCCATTTATATTGCCCGGGCATTTTTACATTGGGTGTCTCATCAAACTGCGGGTACACAGCAAGGAGCTTCCCTGTTTTATTTGCCCAGGATTGATGCCCCAAAAGGTTTACCTGCGGAATAAGATCAATGTTATGCCTGCGGCAGGCGGCCACCAGTTTATCAACGTCTTTTTTTGACAGCCCATTACTGTCTGCCAGTTCAGGATGCGATTGATATTGATAATCGTAGTCAACACGCAGGATCAGTGTATTCACTTTGCGTGTTGCCAGTTCTTCATCAATGAACTTAATAAAACGGTCAACATCTTCCGGCGCTGGCGCAGCTATACAAAAACCGCGAACCGGCAATAAGCTGTTGGGCGAAGATGGTTGTGCATGCAATGAAAGGAATAAAAAACAGGCAGGCAAAAGCAGGAGAATGATCTTTTTCATAGTGATAAATGTAAGTAATAATAAAATGCATTCAAGACGCTTTAAAAACCTGCATGGTTTCTAAAACCAAACTTGGCAGGGTTCTACTGATAACAGAAATTATTAAAATAAAACAGGTGTACAATTTCCGGTTAAAAAATTACAGCCCCTGTTTTATTTTCTCAGCATAAATTGCGTTTTTCCATCTTTGAAAACCGGCTGAATGACGTTCTGCAGAAAAAAAAGAAAGGATATTATAAAGCTTATTTCGTTCCTGTTCATATTCAGCCTGCTTCGGCAAGAAGTTTTATCGCAAAACAATGATGAAGCCATAAAGGCCGCTTATGCATTACATACAGAAAAGCCTGGTCTTAAAAACACTTATACGGCTTTTCTTATCAAGCTGGATAAAGAAGATACAGAAAACTTCAAGCATAGGTTTCAACAAAAAATATTGCGCCGGATAAATACACAATGGTTCATTGTAAAAAATGTTGATGTTGGCTTTAAACAATTTCATGTATTGGAATTACTGCGGGCCAATAATAAATTTAAGCTGTCTTCGATTGCCGGTTTATCAAAGCTTTCAACTTCATTATTATATAAATGTATTGTTGAAGTAACTGACAGTATCCAGTTTAAAAAAGATATGCATTCGTATAACAAATCCATTCAATCTTCTTATAAAAATATATTTATTATAAAGACCAATGCTTCGTTTGTTGTTGACACCTTGATCAACCTGGACTATGTTTTATCTGCGGACATAAAATCGCAGCAGCCCAAACCTGAAACAGTGATCAATGATTATGATAACAGTGAAAATGCCATCAATCTTTTTTTCAGCCAATATCCTTCAATCAACGGGAATGGCTTAACGGTTTCCGTGAAAGAAAATTTGTTTGATACAACCGATATCGATTTTAAAAACAGGATTAAGGCATCGGGCCTGGAAGCCGATACCACATCAAGCCATGCCACTACTATGGCAACGCTTATTGCCGGTAGTGGCAACAGTTTTGAATCGTCTAAAGGCATTGCCTGGGCATCATCTATTTCTTCGGCTGATTTCACCAATCTTTTACCTGAAAATGACAGTTATTTTAATGAACACAATATTTCTGTACAAAATAATTCCTATGGTGTGGGCATTGAAAATTTTTATGGCGCAGATGCAGCAGCCTATGATCAAAGCACCATTGATAATCCGCATCTGTTATATATTTTTTCTGCAGGCAATTCTGGAATAGCCACGCCGGAAGATGGGAACTATAAAGATCTGGAAGGCTTCTCCAATCTTACCGGCAGTTTTAAACAGGCGAAAAATATCCTCACTGTTGGTTCGGTTGATTCATTTTACAGGGTTGCATCTTTAAGCTCGAAAGGGCCGGCTTATGATGGCCGCATAAAGCCTGAGCTTGTTGCTTACGGCAATGATGGCAGCTCCGGCGCAGCGGCAATTACTTCAGGTACCGTGCTCGCGGTGCAGTCGGCCTATCAATCTGCTCACCAGGATTCATTGCCGTCAAATGCGCTCGTAAAAGCTATCATTATAAACAGCGCCGATGATGTTTTTAACCCTGGCCCTGATTTTTATTCAGGCTTTGGCAATGTGAATGTGAGCAATGCTGTTACAGATGCATTAAGCGGTAACTTTTTTGCTGATGATATTCAACAGGCTCAAACAAAAAGTTTTACCATTCATGTTCCTGCAAACATTTATAACCTGAAGATCACGTTGGTTTGGAATGATTCAGCTAATACATCCAATGCATTTAACGCCCTGGTAAATGACCTTGATCTTTCGCTTGAAAGCATAAATGATCATGTTGTTTACCAGCCGTGGGTTTTAAACATACATGCTGACAGAGCCGATTTATTAAGTAACGCCATAAGAGGCAGGGACAGCCTGAATAACGTGGAGCAGGTAACCCTTTCCAAACCGCCTGGAGGTGATTATATGATTCATGTAAAAGGCTATGATGTTTCAGCGGGCCCGCAATTATTTTACATTGCTTACACTCTTTATGCTGAAAATAATTTCACTTTCATTTCGCCTGCCAGCAACAGTCATTTTATGCCCGCCGGTAAAAATATTTTCAGGTGGAATGCAACATTCGCATCTGCAAAAGGCAAGCTGGAATACAGTATAGACGAGGGCAAATCATGGCACACTATCAGCAGCAATATCAATCTTTCAAAAAAATATTTTGAATGGACAGCGCCCGATACGAACGCTGTTGCCCTGGCCCGCATGACCATTAATAATAAGATATTTTACAGCGATACTTTTGATATAAGTACGCAGCCTTTTCCGGTTGTGGGTTTCAGTTGCGGCGATTCAGCATTAATTTCCTGGGATAAACAAAAAGGCATAAAGTCGTATGCAATATTCAGCCTTGGTGATAAATACCTGCAACCAACAGCAACCACAAACGATACTTTCTACGTAGTGAAAAATGCGTCTTCCAAATTTATTGCGGTAGCGCCTGTTTTAAATAACCATACCGGCATTAAAAGCTATACGTTTGATTATTCAGCGCAGGGCGTTGGCTGTTATATAAGCAATTTCCTCGCCGACCCGGATGGAGGTAATGCTTCCCTGAAATTATATTTAGGCACTACATTCAATATAAAAAATGCAGTCTTTCAGCAACTGGTTGCAGGCGTTTGGACAGATATAAAACTGATTGAACCTGTCAATACGCTTACCCTAAATTATATTTCGCCAATGCAGCAGGGGATAAATTTTTACAGGGCTGTTGTAACGCTTGATAATGGCAGTACGCTTACAAGCAATGAAGCATCAGTTAACTTCTTAAATAATGCCCCATACATTATATATCCAAATCCTGCAGCAGCAAAGCAGGGCTTTTATATCTTATCTCAAAATATTTCTTCCTATACAATTGTATTGTACGATGTGGTGGGCAGGAAATTATTGCAGCAGCAAATAACACAGCAGCGCCAACGTATAATTACTTCCAATCTTGCAAAAGGAATTTATCTGGCCGTTATTTATGATGAAAAGAACCACTCCGTTTTTAAAACGAAAATTGTGATAGATTAAGGCCTGTTGAATTCGTTAAAAAACTTAAGCACGATGCCGCATTGACTTTTTAACAACAGGTGCACAAATAAAAATAATCAGCATACCATCAATAAAATCTGTACATCCTTTGGTCAATAAATTCTTTACTTTTTACGATAGTTTAATAATAAAAAAACCACTGCATTTTTCAGCAGTGGTTAAATATGAATGCGTTTTATCTTCTTATTTATAGAGATAATTTAGTGCAATTACATCATTAGGATTAAACGGCCTGTTCGTTCCGTCTGTACAGGCAAGCATCCAGCTTCCGGGATCTTTGGGTGTTTTTTCTGTGCCGGGAATATAAACCGCACCAACACCTGCTTTACCTTCATTCCAGGGAATGCTAAAACCACAGCTATACCTGCGGTTCTTATAATCAGTATGCCTGAAGCCAATAGTATGGCCCATTTCATGCGCTATAACCGTAGCAAGCCACTGCACATCAGTATTGTTTGTAAAGGTGCCCTGGCGTGAATTTAAAGTAATAGGAGAAGCAGGATTGCCGGCCTTATTAGGAAAGCCTGATGACTGGCCCAGTACACCGCCGCCGCCAAGGTCTTCACCAATAATATCTATATCCCCCACGCCGCTAACCCGCTGAAATTTTATGCGCAGGTTTAAGGCATTATACCTGGCGATAGCAGAATCTGTTGCCGCTGTAAAAAGCGCTACGTTGTTAGGATAATTCATAGAAACTTTAATAGTTCGCGGAAGTTTCTTGATTAAGTTGGTGGTACGGTATTGTTCTTCTTCGCCAACACGGATATCAGGGACAATGTTTGGTGGTGCAGTTAATTGTTCGGCAGAAAGAAAAATATCGTTTTCAACAATGTAACCGCCATCGCTTTTAATAACATTATCGGAGCTAAAACCCTGGGCCCTGATCTGGCTCAGCACTTCTTCAGGAATGTCGCCGGCGGAACCGGATGTCTGGCTGTCTTTTTTGCACGAAAATAGCAGCAGGCTTAAAGCGGCTGCAGAAAGAAACATGTTTAGTTTCATGGTGTGTGATTTAAAATAAATGGATGATTAAAAAATTATCAGGAAGGTTATTGGTGTTTATTATTTACTGATACAAGCGCTTAAGTTGAAATACAAACATAGATCATAGAAAAAAACATAATAGCATTAGTCTTCATGGTTTCATTATTTACTGTTTGCAGAAATGAGAATTAAAACGTGTGCTAAACTAAGCAAATATTTTACATGCAATAAAAGATTTACGCCGGACAATATCATAATACCTGAATAACCTTACTTACCAAACATCTTCAGCAATTGCTCATCATTAAACTCTGCAAAAACAGGATTGCCGTTTGGCGTAACTGAAGGCGTATTACAATTAAACAATTCTTCAACCAGGATTTCCATTTCTTTTATACTTAGCGCCCTTCCTGCTTTTATTGCCTGTTGCCTTGCCATGCAATGAACCAGCTTCTCCCGCCTGCTGAATTTTAATTCACTGCTGAAGTGCTTAAATTGTTCAAGCAGCAGCTCAACCGAATGTTTCTCATTGCCGTGTAAAATATCAGCGGGCGTGCCCCGGATAATAAAACTGTTCTTTCCAAACGCTTCAATTTTATAACCCAATAATTCAAGATCATTTAATAATTCCATTAGCAAAGCGGCATCCTGCGGCGATAATTCAAGCGTAACGGGAAATAGTGTTTGCTGGGTAACGGGCTGCCTGCTTTGTATGATGGCTGCATATCGTTCAAACAAAATTCTTTCATGGGCATGCTGCTGATGTATGAGCTTAAAGC
>JAEWJV010000341.1 GCA_023386395.1 Bacteroidota bacterium | reverse complement strand
CCTTTAATACAAATGGGTTTTTGGCCCGGCGCAGACAGGGATGGCAACCCGTTTGTTAACACAGGTATTACTTTAAAAGTGGCTGAAACACTCCGGGCGGGCATCCTGCGTTCTTATCATAAAAATGCACGATGGTTAAAACGCAGGCTTACATTTAAAGGCACGCAGGAACTGATTGCCCTGCTTGAAAAACGTCTTTACGATAATCTTTATACTGATAATGTTGAACAGATAACACAGGATGAAATTAAAGATATACTGCAACAAATAATTGTTACGCTTCATGCCAACAATGATTTGTTTATAGAAGATGTGTATAAGCTTTTGTTTAAATGTGAAATTTTCGGTTTGTATTTTGCTTCGCTTGATATACGCCAGGATAGTTCTGTGCATGCTAAATTTTTTGAATGGCTTACTGAACAAAAAATACTGCCGCAGGGCTATGCAGGTTTTGATGAAAACAAAAAGATCGATGCCTTGCTGAAATTGCACGAACATGATGTATCATTTAAAGATGATGAACTTTTGAATGATACCTTACAATCCGTTAAGGCAATAAAAACCATACAGGAAAGAAATGGAAAGGAAGCATGCCACAGGTATATTATTAGCCACTCTTACAGCGCCCTGAATATTATAGAAGTGTATGCTTTATTTATATTAGGCGGATGGAAAAAAGAAGCATTGAGTGTTGATATAGTTCCCCTGTTTGAAACAATTGATGACCTGGCCAATGCTTCCGCCATCATGAAGAAATTATATTCCAATAAAATATACAGGCAACATTTAAAGCTGCGCAATAATACGCAAACCATTATGCTTGGTTTTTCCGATGGCACCAAAGATGGTGGTTATTTAATGGCTAACTGGAGCATTTATAAAGCCAAAGAAGAATTAACACGCATATCCAGGAGTTTTGGTGTTGATGTAATATTCTTTGATGGTCGCGGCGGCCCGCCGGCACGTGGTGGCGGAAAAACGCATAAGTTTTACGCATCAATGGGCCACGATATTTCAAACAAAGAAATACAGTTAACGGTGCAGGGGCAAACTGTAAGTTCCAATTTCGGCACCATCAGTTCAGCACAGTTTAATATTGAACAATTAATTCATGCCGGTATTTCAAACGACCTGTTTTCATCAAAAGAAAATACCTTAACCAGGAGCGAAGAAAAGTTGCTAAAGCAACTCTCTGAAGATAGTTATGAAGCCTATCTGCAGTTAAAAAATCATCCGGCATTTGTTGATTATCTCGCGGAAATAAGCCCCTTGCGTTTTTACTCGGAAACAAATATTGGCAGCAGGCCAACCAAGCGTGGCAAAACATCAACATTAGCTTTGAAGGATCTTAGAGCTATCCCGTTTGTGGGTTCATTCAGCCAGCTTAAACAAAATGTGACAGGTTATTATGGTGTTGGAATTGCATTAAAAAAAGCAGAAGCAAACCGCAAATGGAACAGCGTGGTACAACTATATAAGCACTCGCTTTTTTTCAGAACTTTAATTGATAATTGCGAGATGGCAATGATGAAATGTTATTTCCCGCTGACACAATATCTTGCCAGTAATTCACGGTATGGAAAACTTTGGAATATGATGAATTCTGAATACAACCTTACGTTGCAATATTTACAAAAACTTACAGGCAATGACGCACTGATGGCGGATTATCCTGTTGAAAGCTCAAGCATACACATGCGGGAAAGAATTGTATTGCCGCTGGCTACTATCCAGCAGTACGCATTAATGCAATTGCGCTCAAAAGATGATTCGATGTATAAAGAAAAATATGAGAAGCTTGCTATGCGTTGTTCTTTCGGGATAATCAATGCCGGCAGGAATTCAGCATAAGGTGCCTTTAGACATCAGCATCCAACAATTTTTTTGCACAACCACATACAAATAAAAAGGGCTTCTTAAACGAAGCCTTTTTTATTTTCTTATAATTTTATCATCTAAGCCTGCTCAACGGCTTTGGGTAATTTGTCGCCAAACTTCTTTTTATAAAAAAGCATTGCATCTTCAATTATATCCAAAGCTTTCGCTTTATCGCCAAAATCAGAAACGATAACGGATTTCTTTTCAAGCGTTTTATACTCTTCAAAGAAATGCCTTAACTCTTCAAAGAAATGCTGTGGAAGTTCCTCTATATTATTATAATGGTTTACACCGGGGTCATTATTGGCAACGGCAATTATCTTATCATCTGCATCGCCGCCATCAACCATTTGCATAACGCCAACAATTTTGGCTTCCATTAATGTTAAAGGCTGTACAGGCAAAGAGGTGATAACCAATATATCAAGTGGGTCTTTGTCATCGCCGTAAGTTTGCGGTATAAATCCATAATTTACAGGATAATAGAAAGAAGAATAAATGACGCGGTCCAGTTTTAACAAACCACTTTCTTTATCAATTTCATACTTGCATCTTGAACCTTGGGATATCTCAATAACAGCATTAACAATTCTGGGTGCCCTATCTCCGGTATTTACGCCATGCCAGGGATGAAGAACAGTAGTGGTAATCATAATTTAATTTTTGCAAATGTACTTTTAAACAGCTTTTTTAAGAAGTCTTATTTGCTATAGATGAAATATTTAAAAAAACTAATTAAGAAAACCGGAAAAAAATTTTCAAATAGATCGTTTTTTATATATTTATCCTTTTTAAATCCAGCCTTATATTTAGAATAACAGGTAAACAATTTTATCAAAAAGTTTATACTGAATTGGGCTTATATTTGTAATGCTTTATTAACCTCGTTTAGTTTCCCAATGAATGAAATCTTACTGATAATAGCGGCCTACCTAATAGGCTCTGTACCAACAGCGATATGGGTTAGCAGGTATTTTTTTGGAATTGATATTCGTGATTATGGCAGCGGTAATGCAGGTGCCACCAATACTTATCGCGTATTAGGCGCAAAATGGGGCACGCTTGTAATGATTACGGATATGGTTAAAGGCGTTATAGCTACTTCCCTGTATATTTTAATTCCATATTACGTTACAAAATCCAATGAATGGGACAGGACAAACCTTATGATCGGGCTTGGTCTCGCAGCAGTTGCCGGCCATATCTTTCCCATCTGGGCAGGTTTCAGGGGCGGTAAAGGCGTAGCAACTTTGTTTGGAATGATATTAGCTATTCAACCCATTGTAGCTGTATGCTGTGTTGGGGTGTTTTTGCTGGTTTTATATTTAACGAGGTTTGTGTCACTCAGTTCAATCCTGTCAAGTGTAGCATTCGCCGTTTTTATTCTTTTTATTTTCAATGATGATGTTACACTATACAGAATATTCTCTGTAGCAGTAGCATTAATGGTTATACTCACCCACCAAAAAAATATAAACCGGTTGTTGAACGGAACAGAAAGCAAAGTTCCAATCCTTAAACACCGCGACCGCCGCCGCAGCAACAGGCAAAAAAGAAGACGCTGATCTTCATTTTTAACTATTGTTGAATTTTTAATTATTTTATGAGACGCCAGCATAAAATGCTTCCCTTTCAGGAGAGTGTATATAAGGCGCTCCATGAAACCATTTAAAAAAATAGAAAATTATACGAATGAAACCAAAAATCATCCTGTTACTTCTTTTTGTAGCAAGCCTTAACTTTTTTTCCTGCACACGAAATGCAATTACCGGCAGAAACCAGCTTTCACTGGTTCCTGAATCTGAAATGCAGCAAATGGCTGTAACCCAATACAGGGATTTTCTCGATACCAGTAAAGTTGTTCCAAAAACAAATGCCAATGCAGAAATGGTGAAACGCGTTGGTTCCCGCATAGCATCTGCCATTACCAAATATTATCAGGAAAAAGGTATTACAAATGATATTGCCAATTACAAATGGGAGTTTAACCTGGTTCAGGACAAACAGGTGAATGCGTGGTGCATGCCCGGCGGCAAAGTGGTTGTTTATACCGGTATTCTTCCCATTACACAAAACGAGGATGCGCTTGCCATTGTATTAGGGCATGAAATTACCCATGCTGTTGCAGGACATGGCCGTGAGCGCATGAGCCAGGCAATGGTAGCCCAGGGCCTGCAGGTTGCAGGGAATGTTGCCTTGTCAAAAAATGCACAAACGGTAAATATTTTCAATAATGTTTTTGGGCCTGCAGCGCAGGTTGGGGTATTGTTACCGAATAGCCGTAGCCAGGAACTGGAAGCAGATCATTACGGGCTGATCTTTGCGGCGATTGCAGGCTACAATCCGCAGGAAGCTATATCTTTCTGGACGCGTATGGCAAACCTGAACAAAGGCGGTGCACCACCTGTATTTTTAAGCGATCACCCAAGCGATGCTGACAGGATTCAAAAATTAAAACAGCTAATGCCCGAAGCGCTTTCTTATTATAAGCCTTCCAAATAACCAAGGGAAGATTGTTTAAACCACTGTTTTTACCTAAGAATTGATGTCTTAAATAATCAATGCCCAACGATCAATATGCAATGTTCAATTCTAAGTATTGATTATTAGCATTGAGCATTGATTATTTACAATTTTAAAATTAACCTCAGAGTGAACGACATTAACAGGTTATTCATCACTCAAAAACAGCAGCAGTAACCGTATAAAAGATTTCTTACACTGTAAGTTTCTTAATAAATTATTCGTGCAATATTCTTTCCGAAATAAACACGCAATAAAAAACCCCGCGGCTGCGGGGTTTTGAGATCTTATAACGAAAAGAATTATTTCTCTTCTTCTTTCTTAAGCTTTTCTTTAATTTCAGCCAAAGCGCTAAGATCGCCAAGTGTAGCTTTTTCAACCTTGTTCTGAATGTTCTTAACCGTTTTACG
>JAEWJV010000314.1 GCA_023386395.1 Bacteroidota bacterium | reverse complement strand
TGCCTAAACTGAGCGTTTCAATATGATCGCATTTTTGCAACAGGAATAATTCCGGGGATTTATCGTGCAGGCTACAATTGCCAAGGTCTAATAATTTTGAACGGCTCCTGATATTTTGTTCAATAAGCTGTTCGGCAAGAGAAATATTATAACTGCTCATAAGTTAGCTGGTTTAATAAGTTTAGCCAGCTAATTTATAAATGTTTTGTTTGTAATTAAAATTGATTGCGATGTTTATTGCAAATGCGAAAGAGGGCCCAATCGTCAGGTAATTGTTAAAGAAATATATATAATTCCTGTTATTGTTCACCAACAGATGAAAGTGTTAATCGAGCGTGTACTTTTACACGCATCACTATTTTTTATAATTGAGTAAGCACTTCATTCATGAAATATCTTTTTCTTATTTGCCCTGCACTTATTTTTTATCCCGTTGTATCAAATGCCCAGCAAACCAAACAGGTAACAGTAAACGTTTACGATGAACAAAATCAGCAACTTCCGGATTGCAGTATTTACATACTTAATTCCAATATGAATGTTGTTACAGGAGCATCGGGCAATACGGTACTTTCTTTAAACGAGGGAAAATATACATTACAGGTTTCGCATACCGGTTATGCAACCACCATACAGAACATTTCTTTTTTAAATGATACTGCGGTTAATGTAAAACTTGCTCCATCTGTAAATAGGCTGGATGATGTGGTGGTGTCAACAGAAAAAACGGAGCAGGATATACAGAAGATACCATTAAGTATAACGGCTTTAAGCGCTAAAGATGTTGAGGATTATAAATTGTGGAATACAAAACAATTAACGGCTGTTGTACCGGATATGTATGTTTCAAATCCTGGCGATAACAGGAACATTACTTCCATTCGCGGTATTACCACAACGTCTTATGATCCTGCTGTTGCAACATACATTGATGGCGTTAACCAGTTTGGCCTCGATACCTATATTGCCCGCCTGCTTGATGTGGAACGTATTGAAATATTGCGCGGGCCACAGGGCAGTTTGTATGGCCGTAATTCAACTGGTGGTATTATCAATATCATTACAAAAAAGCCAACGAATACGGCAAGAGTATTTGCTGAAATAAACGCAGGCAAGTTTGATTTGCAGCAATACAATGCAGGGTTTTCATTACCTGTTATCAACAATAAATTATTCATAGGCGCCAGTGGTATGTACGAAGGCCGCAATGGCTTTTATTCCAATGCTTATGATGATTCAAAATTTGATAAGCAGCATAGCTGGATGGGCAATTATTTTATTAAATACCTGGCCAGCGATAAACTTAGTTTTACACTGAATGCAAAACATTTGGACGTAAATAATCATGGCCCTTTTCAACTGGTTTCCAGTATGGATGAAGCTTTGGAAAACCCTTATGTGGTTAACCAGGATGCAACGTCTGTTATGCATGATAAAACTTTCAATGCATCATTAAGCGCAAGTTACACAGGCCATGCATTTAACCTTACATCGCAAACAGCCTATCAGAATAATTACCGCTATTATACTGATCCGTTAGATGGTGATTTTTCGCCAATCGACGCGGTTTCCATCATCAATAATTACGGCAAAAAATGGAATAATGTAAAAGTGGGAACGCAGGAATTCCGTTT
Organism: Bacteroidota bacterium; assembly: GCA_023386395.1. Classification (GTDB taxonomy): domain Bacteria; phylum Bacteroidota; class Bacteroidia; order Chitinophagales; family Chitinophagaceae; genus Parafilimonas. The sequence goes on along the minus strand of JAEWJV010000314.1, from coordinate 13,563 downwards.
TAGTTCCCCTTCCGGAAACAGTAAACTAAAGTGGCTTGGCGGTTTATATGGATTTATTCAAAACAATCCTGTAAAACAGGCAACACATTTTGGTAAGGACGCCGCTGCAGTTGGTTCGCCACTTACAGATTTTTCAAGTATTAACACTAATATATTAAAAGGGTACGGGCTTGCAGCTTATGCGCAGGCAAGTTATGCAGTAACAAATGATCTTTTAATAACGCTTGGCGCCCGTTATGATTACGAACATAAAAAGCAAAACGTGGAAGGTGCTTTTCAACCGGATGGGGCAGATGCAATGATAACGCAACCTGATACGGCTGCCAGTGCGCATTTCAGCGCCTTTTCACCGAGGCTTAGTGTATCCTATCAAATAAACCAGCAACAATTTGTGTATGCTACATTCAGCAAAGGTTTCAGGCCCGGTGGCATAAGCCAGCTTTCTTCAGATCCGTCTCAGCCTCCTTTATTTATTTATAAGCCTGAACATAGCAATAATTATGAAATAGGGTTGAAGAATGATCTTCTTGATAAAAAACTGCAGTTAAATATTGCAGCGTTTTATACCAATATAACAGATGCGCAGGTGCCGACGCTGATTTTACCTGATGCAATTACTGTAACAAAAAATGCGGGCAAACTTGTTACGAAAGGCGTGGAGGCCGAAGTGCGTGCAAAGCCTGTTAAGGGGCTGAATATAAATTATAGTTTTGGTTATACAGATGCGCATTACACATCTTTAAACATTGCTTCCAATGGAGAATCTGTAAAGCTCGATGGCAACAAACAGGTATATACGCCCGATATAACATCCAGCCTTGCAGCCCAATACAGTTATACATTTAATAAAAACATTACTGCAACTGCAAGAGCGGAATGGATGTATGTTGGCAAACAATATTTTGATCTTGCCAACCAGTTAAAACAAAATGGCTACAACCTTATAAATGTACAGGCCGGCGTTAATTTTTCTAAGGTTGGTTTTTATGTGTGGGGCAGAAATATTTTCAACAAGCATTATGTGGATTATGCGTATGATTTTGGCGCTGCACATCTTGGCGATCCGGCAGTGTATGGCGTGACCTTAGGAATAGATTGTCTTTTTAATAAATCATCCAAATCCTGAAAAATATAATAAAGATTTTTTGCCACGGATATCGCGTGCCGGCCAAAAGGCTTATCACTTTTGCAGCTTCTTTAAAACAGCTACGGTTAACCTGCTGATGCATATAAGCCTGTTATGTTTGTCGTGAATGCGAATATCCCAAACATGCGTGCTTCCGCCAATATGTATAGGTGTGCAAGTACCTGTAACGATGCCTGACTTCACACTGCGTATATGATTGGCATTTATTTCTATGCCCACACAAATAAATTTCTGCCTGTTTATTACCAGTGCCGAACATACGCTGCCTAACGTTTCTGCCAGTGCTGCCGAAGCGCCGCCATGTAATAAACCATAAGGCTGATGCGTGCGTTTATCTACCGGCATGGTAGCTTTGAGATAATCTTTCCCAAGTTCGGTGAATTGTATGCCGAGATGATCTGCAAGCGTGTTCCTGCTCCATCCCTGAAAATCATTTATAGAAATTTCTTTATTGTACCATATGCTCATGCCGCAAATTAAGCATAATGCATTTGTAAGCCCCAAATCAGCCTGATTGTAAAATTTTTTGAAAAAAAATATATATTTATTGTTTTTCGATAAAAATATATTGATATTTGTGCTTTAAATATTGAATCATGAAAATTAAAACAACCGTAATACTTCAAATTTTAAGATTACTTGCATTGCTTGCTTTTGTTGGTTTTTCCATTGAAGCCGGAAGTATTATTATTTCTTTTATTGTAAGTTTTTTTAATCCTGATACTGCCAAAAGCATTTATAAGGGATTAGACCTGTACCAGTTAAAAGCTTATGGGAGCTGGGCTTATTACCTGGCTGTAATCTTTCTGTTCAGTATTGCCGCTTTAAAAGCGCAGGTGTGGCAAAAGGTAATGAATATGTTATCGCACTTAAAAATGGATAACCCTTTTCAGCCGCAAATGATGCGGTTTTTAGCCAGGGTAAGCAACGTTTTGATTGCAATATGGGTAACAACTCTTTTATACAACATACTCGGTGGCTATATTAATAAAAGAACGGGTGAGGAACTGCTGCAAATAATTGACGCAGATAATTTTCTTTTTATGGCCGGGCTGGTATTTATAATTACACAGGTATTTAAACGCGGTATGGAAATTCAATCAGAAAACGAATTAACTGTATAACTATGGCAATAGTAGTAAACCTTGATGTAATGATGGCGAAGCGAAAAATGTCGCTGAATGAGCTATCTGAAAAGGTAGGTTTAACGCTGGCAAATTTATCTATCCTTAAAACCGGCAAGGCAAAAGCAATCCGTTTCAGTACGCTTGGTACTATATGTAAAGTGCTGGATTGCCAGCCTGCAGATATACTGGAATATGTGGCTGACTAAATCTATCAAATCAATCTCTATTTTAAAACAAACAATTATGAAATGAGCCATAAAATTTTCAAGCAGCTTTATACCGGAAGCGATGAAAATTTTTATGGGGAATTCCATCTGACAATAAAAAATAAAAAATTATACAGATGAAAATTAGTACTATTCAAATATTGAGGGTATTGTATATCCTTTCCTGGATCATATTCGTTGGGCTGGGTATTGTTGCAGGCGGTTTTATAGTAAATGCTTTTTTTGCAATAAAGGATCCAACGGTTGTTAAATATCTCTGGCAGCAGGTAGATTTATCTGATCTTTTTAAACACGACCGCGGATATTTTTTTGTAATAAACCTGGTTATGAGTATTGTAGCGGTAATGAAGGCTTTGCTGTTTTACTGCATCATCGCAATGCTTCATAATAAAAAATTAAACCTGTCGCAACCTTTTAGTGAAGATGTCCGACGCTTTATTTTTAAATTATCTTACCTGGCTTTATTCATAGGCTTGTTTTCTGAAGCAGGCGCTAACTGCACGGCATGGCTGATTGAAAAGGGTGTAAAAATGCCCGATATACAATACATGCATCTGGGCGGCGCAGATGTATGGTTGTTTATGAGTGTTACACTTTTTGTAATCGCTCAAATTTTTAAAAGAGGAGTGGAGCTTCAGCAGGAAAATGAGTTGACTATATGAGCTTATTTATATTTTAAAATATGCATTGGTTATTTCGCACAGAGCAAAGAGCGCATACAGGGAATAATATTTAAAGATCTTGAAGCAACCAATCGGATAATCTTTTAATCAGGAAAATCCATGTTCAGGCAGCTTTATTTCAATCTTTCAAGCACACCTTTCCGCTTAACGATGTTTTTGTAATCCCATTGAATTTGCCTTGCTTTTTCAAGCCATCGTTTTAAATCATCTTTATTTATTTGCTGAGCAGCTGTATAACGCATTTCCGCAGCTTTAAACTTTCCTTCTTTTTGTAAAGCTACTTCATCAAACGATTGCCCGCTCCAGAATAATAGGCGCACATTATCTTTCAATTTGCTATAGCCAACAATGGGGTTTCCATCCAAAAACCACACCGGATGTGCATGCCATATCTTATTTTCTGCTTCAGGTAAATGATTGCTTATTTCTTTTGCAAGCAGATTGCATATCTTTTTGTCTTCATTGTTTTGGGCATCATTATATGCCTTGATGTCTTTGTTCATTTGTTTTATTTGAATGGTTAGCGATTCAATCATTGAAAGTTTTTATTTTGATGATGATTATTTTGTTACAGGCTTTGATTAAATAATAATGTGTTGCACTAAACTATATAAAAAATATAGAAGAAGGTTTAGGCGTCATTTCGACGACAGGAGAACAAGCTCTGCCTTATTTTGAATTTATAAGTGTATCGAGATTTCTCGTTACCTCGACATGACGAACTAAGAACATTATTTAATAGATACTTCCTAAAATTGTAATAGCACAACAGATTAAACAAAATTTATTTTCTGTCATACACTTTCTTTCCATCAATATAGGTAGCTATAACTTTTGTATTTAAAGCATCTGTAAGATTTGCTTTCATCAGGTCTTTATCCAGTATAACAAAATCTGCTTTTTTGCCGGCTTCAATACTGCCAATTTCTTTTTCCAAAAATTCTGCCTTTGCCGCCCAGATGGTCATGCCGCGAATGGTTTCTTCACGGCTTAATGCATTTTCCATTTGAAAACCACCGGCGGGAAAACCCTTTGCATCCTGCCTGAAAACCGCCGCCACAAAGGTTTTGAAGGGGCTTATATCTTCCACCGGGAAATCTGTGCCCAATGGCAGCCATCCATTTTGTTGCAATAATTGTTTGAATGCATAACCTCCTTTCAAACGTTCTGTACCAATGCGGTCTGCAGCCCAATACATATCGCTTGTGGCATGCGTTGGCTGCACCGATGGAATAACAGATGTTTTTCCAAACAACTCAAAATCTGCCTGGTTAATGATCTGTGCATGTTCTATGCGCCAGCGCTTATCATTTTTACCTTGCAGATATTTGTTATATATTTTCAATATTTCGCGGTTGCCGCTGTCGCCAATGGCATGCGTGCAAACCTGGAAGTCAGTTTTTGAAAGCAGCGAAGCCACCGAATCATAATGCGCTGCACTGTTTATCATAAAACCATACCATCCCGGTTTATCATTATAAGGATGCAATAAGCAGGCGCCGCGGCTGCCAAGCGCACCATCAGCATATAACTTGAAACCTTTTATAAACAGATTGTCTGTTTTATAAGGGCCTTTGGTTAAACAGGCATCGTAGTTTTGTTTATCATCACTTAATAAAACATACACGCGCATATCAAGTTTGCCTTCTTTTTGCAGCGTGTCTATCATGTTGGCGGCAACATAATTTATACCGCAGTCGCTCACGGTTGTAAGCCCTTGTGCAAAACAATTTTGCTGCGCCGACTGCAACCATTTTTGAAACTGTTCTTTTGAAGGATCAGGGACCTTTTCATAAACAGGGTTCATTGCATTATCGATCAATATACCTGTAAGCGCTCCATTCTTTGTTTCAATTGAACCGCCGCTAATGATTTGCCCGGGCTTTATACCGGCAATTTCAAGCGCTTTCGCATTGGCTAAAATGGCATGCCCGTCTATACGTTCCAGCAAAACAGGTGTGTTGGGAAAAAGTTTATTCAACTGTTCATTGGTTGGAAAAGCTTTACCCGGAAATTTATTCTGGTCCCAGCCATGTCCGCGTATCCATGCCTCACCGGGGTTTGCCTGTATAAATTTTTGTATGCGGCTTATAACTTCATCCATGCTTTTGGAATCAAAAAGATCAACAGCATATAAGGATTCCCCGTAGCCAATAAAATGCGAATGTGCATCGTTAAAACCGGGGTAAACTGCCTGGCCGTTTGCATTTACTGTATCGGCCGCCGTATAATTTTCCAGGATATCATTATCGCTGCCTGTGGCTATAATCTTGCCGTCTTTTACAGCAAAGGCCGCCACCGTGCTGAACGCGCTGTCAACCGTATAAACCTGCCCGTTATAAACAATAAGATCAACTGTTTTTTTGGAAGAACAGGCTGTGAAAAGGATAACAGCCAATACTGCTGAAGCTATATTTTTCATAAAACTGTTTATACTTTATTGTGCATGCATAGATACAATATTAACAGGAATTGGATGTTATGTAACATTCAACATAAACTTTATTGACACAACAGTCTATTAAAAATCTGCTTTATCTTGCCATTTCTAAAGCTATACATTGAGCAAGAAATTTTTTGCATTCCTGCTGCTGATCTCATTGCATTTTTTGTTTGCCTGTAACTTGCATGCGCAGCAAACCACACCTGATACTGTTAAAACAGGTATTTATGTAACGAGTATTCATGATATAGATTTTAAAGAACAGGAATATACAGTTGACTTCTGGTTATGGCTGAAATATAAAAACCCCGATTTTGATTTTTCGCATAATCTTGAAATACCACTGGCAAAAACAGTTGACAGGTATTTTGAAACTGCAGATACTGCAGAAGGAAAGGTATCTATATTGATGAAACTGCAATGCGTGATGAAAGATTCGTGGCGCATAACCAATTTCCCTTTTGATAAACAAACACTAAGGCTTTCAATAGAAAACTCGCAATATGATTCGAAAGCGCTGGTATTTTTGCCCGATACCCTGGGTAAGCATTTCGATCCGCGTTTCACTTTACCTAACTGGACAATTGATACATTTCGCGTAATGGTTGCCACCAAAGCTTACGAAACCACTTTTGGTGATGAAAGCCTTTCAACACCACATACAGAATACAGCTCATTCAGGGTAAGGGTAAGCATTGAACGCAATGCAATAGGCTTATTCTGGAAATTGTTTATAGGTATGTATGTAGCTTTTCTTATTGCCTATGTATGTTTTTATATTCATGCAGACAGCATCGATTCCCGCTTTAGCTTAAGCGTGGGCGCTTTGTTTGCTGTTATCGGTAATAAATACATTGTAGACGCATCATTGCCTGAAAGCCTTACGTTTACGCTGGTTGATACACTGCATGGCATTACGCTGTTCTTTATACTTTGTATTGTTGCGGCAAACACATGGTCGCTGCAGCTTTTGAAGCAGAACAAACGAATATATGATTCCAACAAATTTGATATGATTATTGCACAGGTGTTGCTCGTAGTATATCTCGGGTTAAATATTTATTTTATCAGCCAGGCTGTGCATGGCAATTAACAATTAATGCTGCTTTTTAGCTTTTCGTAATGTAAAATTTCTTGAAATATTAAAACCGAAATGAATATCTCCCTTTTTCCACCTGCCGGGATTTTCTGCAATAAAAGCTCTTTCTGTCATGCCGGTGGAATTGCTTAAATGCACCTGGAATACGTGGCCGGCAGTTTCAATCTCATAACCAATAGAAAACGTATTATAGGTGCCGGGTAATTTGGTGCCGGGCAGCACGTAATAATATTCAACACTTATTCCCGATCTTTTTGTTACCCTGAATTTTGCACCTGCGCCTATTGCAAAAATATCATTAGAATTAAAGCTGCTGTCAACAAGGTTTTCATGAATCAGCGAAGGCATTAACTGGAATGAAAAACCCGGCGTAAATTTTCTCGCAATTAAAATCTGGTATGCATAAGAAAGTTTATCCTGTGTGCTTAGTTTGGCATCCGTTTTCTTTTCTGCTTTAAGCAATGCCGTATCTGTTTGCAGCATGGCAGAAGTAAACAATGTAACAGAAAGCGGCATGCCTTTATTGCCTTCAGCCTGGCGCAGCAACCTGTACTTCAGGAAAAGATCGTATTGTTTTTCGAAAGAACTTCTTCCTCCGCCAACTGTAAGCCTGTTGGTGAGGCCATAATCCATACCTATGCGAATGTTCGCAAGATCCAAACCAAACAGGTTATAAAACCCGTCATTCAACTGGCCGAAGCGATGTGATATTTTTAAGTCGAGCACACCGCCCTGCGTGGTTTCAACAGTATGCCCGTCAATTAACCTTGTTGTAATAAAAGTGGCTTCGGCACGCTGTGTTTTACCGCTATCTTTTACCTGCGTTTGCACATCAAGCATTGAATCAAGGTTTACATCCTGGCTAAATACATTCAATGAAAAACAGAAAACTGTTATTAAAGATAACCATGCACGTTTTTGCATTATAAATTTGTTTTGATTAGTTATGGAGAATTATAACAGGTTACTGTTTACTGAGCATCATATTCGCAATTCACTGTTACCCGGATGTCTTCTGCAATTTTTTTCTGAACAAAAGATTCGCCTATCACGTTATAATCTTTGCGCTTCACAGTGAATGTTGCTGTTGCTGTTGGTTTACCATTTTTAATTACAACCGTGCCTTTAGCCGTAACAGGTTTTGTCACATCGCGAATGGTAAGATTACCGCTTACCATAACAGCATAATTTCCATCTTTTGAAAAATCAACTGCATCTATATTATCAATCTTTCCATCAAACCCTGCTTTTGGATATTTTGAAGAAGCCATGTAATCATCTGTATTAAAATGTTCTTCCATCGCTGTTCTATCGAAATGGAAACTTTTAACGGCAACCTTAAATTGAATAGTGCCTGTTGCAGCATTCAGCACGCTTACTGCTTCATTGTTTTGCGCTTTTATGTCTTCAATTGGTGTATGGGAATAGAATGAAATATTACCATTGCGCGTTAAGTAAGTTTGATTGAAAGCCGTGAGCCAAAAAGAGAAAATAAAACACGTTAAGGCTGTTATTTTTTTCATGCCATTGATTTTATGATCAGTTATCAGGAGCGCCTGCATTTACCCAGGCTGTAATTTTATTAATGTCGCAATCAGATAATTTGGCACCGCCCTGCGGCATTTCCGGAGCGCCGCCTTTATGCATTACTGCAGAAAGTAAAGTGCCGTATGTAAAATTTCCATCAAGCGCTAAACCTGATATGGTTGCATAGTCATACAAATCAAATCCTGTTATAGCAGCGCCATCGTGGCATGATTTGCAATGCCCATCAAGTATGGCTTTTATTTCAACACTGTAGCGCATATTTGCAGTATCACAAGTGTTGCCGGGCTGCCCCGGGTAGTCAATATCTGCCTTGTTATGGGCGCAGCTTTGTACAATTAATGCACAGGCTATGATGCATGCGCATGCAATAGCATTTCTTCTATTCATTGATAGTTTTTAAATTGTAAAAAAAAATTGATATATTGGAATGCCTATTTAATCAATATGCCTTCATTCAGAATAACATCACTTAAATAACCTGTACAAATGCCTTTGAATGTTATGGTGCTTCCTTTATTAATAGCTTTCGGCGACTGTTTAAATGTACAATTCACGCCAAATACAATATCGGATGATTGCAGGTAAACAACTGTTTCGCCTGCCTGGTTTTTCTTTATACTATTTACTATGCCGGTAACCTCTACGGCTTTATTCAGAAAGCCTGCATTAGCCGCCTGTTCATTATGCGCGAATGAATCATAAAGTGCTGTTGCTGTAATTTTAATTGCTTCTTCATTGGCAACATTTCTTGCTGGTTTATTCCAGATATAATAAGCATAACCTATACCTGCCAATACGCCCAATAAAATAATTACAGTAAGGATTTTTTTCCAGTGCTTCATATATCATTGCCTGTTTTCTTAATTGAATAAGTATAACAGGCGTGAAAAGAATTAGGTTGCCATTGCTCATAAAAAAAATTAAATGCATGGAAACAGATTATATAAGTTGATAGATTACTGGAGGATAAAAAATGTTTATGCATTTATTTTTAGCCATTGTACTATTAAAAATCCATGCGGATAACAAACAACACAATTGTAATAAATAGAAGATTCCCACTTTCGTGGGAAAGGCGGCAGTTTTGTTGATTATTTGTAAAGCTTTGAAAAAAACATAACTACTTCGTCGTTAATCAAACTTGATTGAGCATCTGCTCTCACTTTACCTGCTATGTTTATTAAAGCAAACATGATAAGCAATGCGCATTGGATAGCACAACATGTTATTTTTTATTTTTCCACTTCCACTCAAGCATTTTTATAAAGTAGCCACCAACCACACTGCGTGCCTGAAAGCCAACCTGGTTACCGGTTGTAGTTTCGTGCCAGTCGCTTAACGGCACACGTGTTGGCGTTTGTGTTGCGTATAAATAAACAGGATTGATTAAGGCTTCAAAATTATTTTGAGAAGAAGCCAGTGTTGCAGTCCATAATATCCAATCGCTTTTTGTATAGGTTTTGCGGCTGTCTAAAGGCAGGCCGAATTTGTTTTGATGTGCAAGGTAATAACTGATCTCTTTATCATAAACAGTTTCCGGGAAAAGATTAAGATGAAATAATTTATCCCAAACCATATTGTATTTCTGGCTCCATGTATTTTTTGCACCGAATGCAAGTGAATAATGATCATCATCCTCAGCCAGATCAAGCCATTGCGCTGCATAATTATGCGCAACAGAATCATAGTAAGCCGCTGTTGATTTATTGCCCATCATCTTCGCTATCATTGCATAGGATGCGATGCCAACAATTGCTTTAACGGAAAGATTGGCATTGCGTGCAAGATGGCCCGCGAAATCATCAGTGCATAACTGGTTTTTAGGATCCAAACCATCATTCACCAGGTACTTCACCCATTTGGTTAAACTCTGCCAATGCTTAACCGCATAATTTACATTTCCTTCTGCTTTTGTAATAGCGGCTGTAAGAATAATCATATTGCCCGCTTCTTCAACCGGCATATCCTCCCCGTAAGTTTGCCCGTTTGCCAAAGGATAAGTGCCTATATCATGTGCAGGAAAATCTTTTGACCATTTACCGCTTTCGCTGTAATCAAAAATACCGTTCAGCATGCCTTTTAATAATGCAGGATTATATACCAATGATAAAGGCGCAGAAGGATACGTTACATCAACTGTAAATATGGAACCATTGCTGAAATTTTCTTTTTGAGGAAACAACAATTCATTATTTGGCCCGCGAACCAGTTTCTGTGCAGCCAGCGATTGTCTGTAAGCCATCACGCAGAGCTTTGCATAGTTTTCGCCGCCTGCCTGCACTGCATCTGTATATAATTTATTATCGAAAGAATCACATGTAGATTGTATAGCAGGATATTGTTGCGCGGAGGTTTCCAGCAGATCATCCATTGTTTTATAATCCTTTTTCCACCATGCCTGCAGGTTTTTATTAAAGTATTGAATGGAATAAATATCATCATATCCAAGCATTACAACTGCGCGGTTACTGTTATCATTCATGCCCGTAAAAAGTGAAATATTGGATGCAAGTAAAATGTCTTTATCAAGCGTACTGCTGTCATTATATAAGGTTGTAAAAAACCCGTTCCTTATATAGTCTTTTACAATGTTTGGCATAGAGGTAAGCTTCACTTCATACTGCTTTTGTTTTGGTGTGGCGAGATAAACATAGCCCCAGTCAATCCTTACATTATCCCCCTTTTTTTGTAATACAGGCTGTGCTTCTGTGCCGCAGTCAAGTACATTTAAATTCTTTGTCTGATACACTGTTGCTTTCATTATTTCCGTACCCGTATTGCCCGCAAGCGAGCTGTTTGCGCCAAATAAAATGTTTACATTATGAATGTCCTTGTCTTTTGCTGTTATGGCAAACCGCACAAAAGAAACAGGCCGTGAAAGCAGGTCAATGTTGCCGGCAATTAAAGGCGATAAAAAATCTACTTCAAGATTTATTGCACCGCAGCTGAATAAATATTTTGTTTGTGTGGCTGTAATGCGCACAGCTTCCTGCTTTGCCTGCAATATGCCGGGAGAAGTTGTTTTGGTAGCAAGCCCCGCATCAAGCCAGGCTTCACCTTCGGTATTGATACAATGAATTGCTAATAAATTTCTGCCCCTGTGTAATTTCTTTATAACAGATTGTGGCAACTCATATTCAGCATAGCCGCTATTAACGTTTGTGCACTCAAACGCTTTCTCGCCGTTAATATAAACTTCAGCGCCGTCATCGTTCTTCAGGTATAAAAACAAGTGGCTGATGTTTTTATCGAATACGTCAAAATTGCGCCGCACCCATATTTCTGTTGTACTCCATACTGTAGATGGATTGCCGGATTTGGTACCGAATGGTAAAGTGGCCGGTGTAAAACCGGCATCGTTAAAGTCTTCATTCATCCAGCCATCAGCAGGTTTTTTAGTTGCATACTTTGCAGCATATACTTTTTCATTACTTAGTGGAGATATCCATTGCAATGTTGTCAATGATTCCCCTAAAAAATTATATACTTTCCCATCAACCCTCAGCAGCCCGGTTAAAGCCTGCTCTTTGCCTGTCCAGTGTTTTGTGTTTGATTGATTGAGCGTATCTGCAAAACTCCAGATGCTGAAATAAGGATCATGCGTTATGAGCGGGTAAGCCGGCATTTTGTTTACCTGTGCTGAAACGCTTGTTACAATAAATAATAAAAAAGATTGCAGCAATAACTTTCGCCTTATGAAATGCATGTCCTTAATAATTTTTGCTAAAGTATGTTTTCCCAAATAGTTTTTTCCCGATTGATAAGAAGGAAATACTGCATTAAGTTTTTATAACTTTTACATGAAGAGAAAATTATTAAAGCAGAGATTAAAAATTATTTTTGGATTTGGTTGAAAATACCAAATTGTTTTTTTACGTTTGTTTAAGCAACCTCATGATAACACTGTCTTCTTGAAACTAACTTCAAGCAAACAGCTACCGAAGATTTGGATTTGATGTGTTTATAAAATCGAAAATCAATTGTATGATTGATAAAGCGCTTGATTTTATTTGTAAGCAGTTGAACAGCTATCTGCTAACCAAACTGGAACCGGCTCCTCAGGATGATATAGCTATTATATTATCGAATGTTTCGCAGTTAAATGAAATGCAGCCTAACAGCGGCGGCGAAACCAATGATCCGCAGAATGCATTTTTAAGCCTTATTAATGTTGAAGAAGACCGCATAAGCAAATCGCCGGAAAATTTTGTCCGTTCAGTTGACGGGAGCGTAATCTATAAAAATCCAAAGATTTTTCTTAACCTGTATATTTTATTTGCTGTAAACCTTGCATCGTATTCAGAATCATTAAAACGCTTGTCATATATCATACAGTTTTTTCAATACCAGAATGTTTTTACACCCCTTAATTATCCATCTATTCCAAAAAGCACAGACCAGTTGATTGTTGACCTGGTGACACTTTCCTACCAGGATTTGAATAACCTGTGGGGCATCCTGGGTTCAAGGTATTTGCCTTCTGTAATGTATAAAGTACGCATGATTAATATAAATGAAGACTTTGCTTATGGCGATGCAGGATTAATACAAAAGATTGCAATTAATGACAAAAGCCTGCAGCAATGATAAGTATCAATTACAGTTATTTTTTCAGGATAGAATTATTGCATAAATATTTTGCAAACAATCTATGCAACGATTTCATTATTACATCTTCTTCAGAAACACAGGCTGCAATTAAGGGCAATAAAATGCTTGCCAAACAATATGGCAACACATTATACACGGCTTTGCAAACGGATGATGATAATAAAGCTTTTATGGTACCTTCTGATAAACTGCAGCTAACCTTTTATATGCAATTGAGCAGCGGGTTATTTTACAATTACACTAACCTGCCTTCTGTTTTTAAACCGGGAAAACTGTATTATTTCTCCAACAGGAATAATAACGCCGCTAACGGAAAAAAATTTATTTCACAATCCGTGCCCTATGATAACAATAAAGATTATGTGCCCGGAGATATTGCAATTGGTGGCGGAACTATCTACCAATGCATAAAAGGGTGCAGGAATGTAACACCATCAGATGCCAACGATGCCAACTGGATGAAGATTGACAAAAACCGATATGTTTCTGAACAGGATGCTGTGCAATGGATGCCTTCCGTTTCAACCTACACATTCGAAACATTGCAGCCAGATGCTACAATAGATGCCTGGGCTTTCAACCTTGCTGATAATACATTTTCAACCAATGTTATTTCAGAAAGCATCTCTTTTAAAGACCCTGCAAAACAATTCAAACTTGATCTTTCCTCACTTGCCC
>JAEWJV010000297.1 GCA_023386395.1 Bacteroidota bacterium | reverse complement strand
GGCGGTACCGTTGTGCATATTTCTGCCGGTTGCGCCGCCCTGGCAGGTTCCATTGTTTTAAAGAGACGTAAAGTGGCTATAACCGGCGAGCATGTTAAACCTGCACGAATTCCCTATGTTTTATTGGGCACAGGCTTGCTTTGGTTTGGATGGTTTGGCTTTAATGCAGGTTCAGCTGTTGCTGCCAGCAGCCTTTCTGTTGATGCATTTGCCAACACTAATACTGCCGCCGCCGCTGCAGGTCTTGGCTGGATATTCTTTGATATGTTGAAAGGTAAAAAAGCATCTGCGTTGGGCTTTTGCATTGGCGCAGTGGTTGGCCTCGTTGCCATTACACCTGCAGCAGGATTTGTTGGTTTGCCACAGAGCATTTTTATTGGATTTATCGCAGCAATCTGTTCCAATATCGCCGTGTTTTGGAAAGGCTAAACAACCATTGATGATACACTGGATGTTTTCCCCTGTCATGGTATTGGAGGCATTGTGGGTATGATATTAACAGGCGTATTCGCCAGCAAGGCCATTAACCCCGCCGGAGCCGATGGGCTGCTTTATGGCGGCACAAGTTTCTTCGCCCACCAGGTTTTAGGTTGTTTTATTGTAGTGGCATTTGCTCTCGTAATGAGTTTTATTCTTTTCAAAATAGTGGATATCATTAGCCCCATGCGGGTGAGCGAAGAAGATGAAATGCTCGGGCTTGATGTTACCCAGCACGATGAAAGTTTATAAGCAGCATGTTTCCCGCATATCAAACCGTTGCGTAGAAAAAGCCCCGTTTTTGGGGCTTTATTCTTTTATAGATATTTCCTTCAGTTAAATTTGCGTTCATGCAATACACGCTGAAGAAATCGCTGGGCCAGCATTTTTTAAAAGATGATAACATTAGCCGGAACATAGTTTCGGCATTAACAAAACATCCGTTTAAAAACCTGCTTGAAATAGGGCCCGGTGGCGGTGCGCTTACCAAATTCCTGCTTCAGTTAAATAATATCAATTTTAAAGCAATAGAATTCGATGCTGAAAAAGTAGAATACCTGTTGCATACTTACCCTTCATTAAAAGGCAGATTAATTCACGAAGATTTCTTAAAAGCCAGTATGCCTTTTGAAGATGACTTTGCCGTGGTTGGCAATTTTCCTTACAATATTTCATCGCAGATACTTTTTAAAATCCTTGAATGGAAGGAACACGTTCCATTGGTAGCCGGCATGTTTCAGAAAGAAGTAGCACAGCGCATAGCATCAAAACCAAATACAAAAGTGTACGGCATATTGAGTGTTTTAATACAGGCATTTTACAATGTTGAATATTTATTTGATGTGCCGCCTGCTGCATTTAACCCTCCGCCAAAAGTTATGAGCGGCGTTATTGAATTAACGCTCAAAAAAGAGCCATTAAATGCAAGCAGTATAGAAAAATTTTTCCTGCTGGTGAAAACAGCATTTAATCAGCGCAGAAAAAAAATGCGCAATGCTGTTCGTAATTTATTTAATGAAGATATTTTGCAGGCCGGAATTTTTGATAAGCGTGCCGAACAATTGAGCATTGAAGAATTTGCCGCGCTTACATTTAAAATGAAATAAGTTATAAAAAATTTTGGGCAAAACATGTCAAATAAAAAAGCAATTATTACCGCCAAAGTTCACGCATATTTACTGGATGAATTAAAAACAAAAGGCTACGAAGTTTTACATATACCGGCTGTAACGTACCAGGAACTTGAATCGCTTATAAAAGATGCCACCGGCTTAATTGTTACAACAAGGCTTAAAATTGATAAAGCGATAATTGATAAAGCCGGCAATTTAAAATGGATAGGACGATTGGGAAGTGGTATGGAACTAATTGATGTTGCTCATGCTGAAACAAAGGGAATTGTTTGCGTAAGCAGCCCTGAAGGCAACCGTAATGCTGTTGCCGAACATGCACTTGGCCTGGTATTGAATTTACTGAATAATATTACAAGCAGCTTTGAAGAAGTAAAGCATGGCGAATGGATACGAGATGCAAACCGGGGAACGGAATTAACGGGTAAAACCATTGGCATAATTGGCTATGGAAATACTGGTGAAGCTTTTGCTAAATTATTGTCCTCGTTTGACTGCACCGTTTTGGCGCACGATAAATACAAATTTGGTTTCGCTAAAGGGTATGTTCATGAAGCCGAGCCCGAACAAATAGCACGTTATGCGGATGTGGTAAGCCTTCATTTACCGCTTACAAAAGAAACATTTCATTATGCTGACGAAGCATTCTTCAAACGCTTTGAACGAAAACCCGTTTTTCTCTCCTGTTGCCGCGGAAAAGTAACCGACACCAAAGCCTTATTAAATGCACTGAACAGTGGCTTTATTAAAGCTGCAGGCATAGATGTTTTGGAGAATGAAAACCTGGCTTCTTATTCCGATGAGGAAAAAAGCACGCTTCAAAATTTATGCGGCAAAAAGAATGTAATTATCACGCCGCATATTGCGGGCTACAGCCATGAAGCGTTTTTTAAAATGGCAAAAGTTGTATTGGATAAATTAGACGGGCAAAAAGTTTTATAGATTGTTTTAAAAAATAATTCTTCAGCTATCGGTCTGACGCTTTTCATGTAATAAAATTACATGTTTCCAGAAGCGTCTGACCGCTGTTTCTCTTTCAATAATATTTACTTCGCCAGTTTTATCAGCGTATCTGCATCTGTGCCCTGGTCCCAGGTTTTTACCAGGTGATGTTCTTTATTATATAAGGCCATAAACGGCGTGAACTTTACGCGGTAATAAGATGGTATGGCATAATTTTCATCCCTGGCAATAATAATATTGGTAAACTGCTGCAGGTTGAATTTCCTGGCAAATTCTTTTACTTCAGGTAAAGGATAATAACTCACCCAAACAAAATAAATATCTTTCATTTCTTTCATCTTTTTGCTGAACTCATCGGCAGTTATCTGGCAATGCCCGCATTCAGGACTAAAGTAAATTATAACAACAGGTTTATCTTTTGGAATAGCCTTATCATTTGTATAAGTACTGTCCACTTTTAAAACCGTAAATGCAGGTATATGCAAAGAATCTTTTTGATAAGGCGGAATGGTATCAGCTTCCTGTGCCTGAACGGAATAAAGCTTGAGGCTAACGATGAAAAGAAACAATATTTTTTTCATTCTATATTTTTTGAGTTTGGACTTCTGAATATTGAATTAATTTAATTGCTTTAAAAATTGCATGGTATCAATACCATCTGCATAATCTGTGAGCGACGGGGACTGCGTTTTACCAAAAGGAATAAAGCCTTTTCCAACTATACATTGAACATCCGTATTTTTTTGCAAACTTTCAGCCAATGTTTTAGGCTCATTATAAAAACTGTAATTAACCTGGCTTACCGGCGCAAACACGTTGTCGCCTTCTGTTAATATCAAAGAATCATTCGTCATATAATATTTGTGATTCATGATAAGCAATGCCAACTGATAATCATAATTGTTTTTGTATTTATGAAAATCTGAAAAACGATTGTATTTTCTTAAGGCATCAAGCAAACCAATAAAGTCATAGCCTTCCGGAACAAAAAGCCTGGTTACATTTCTGCAACCCATGCCATAATAAAGCTGAATATCATCTGCCAATAAATTCAATTCCTCTTCCGTTTCATCACCATTCAAAATAGCAACGGAAGTTCTGTTGCGGCGAATAATATTTGGATACTTTGAAAAGTAATATTCAAAATAACGGCTGCTGTTATTACTCCCGGTTGCAATATAGGCATCGCAGTTTTTAAGCGTTTCCGCAAACGCTATATAAGCCTCGGCTTCTTTGTTAAATTCTATAAGCTTTTCAGCCACATGTTTAATTAAAACTTCGTCTTTTGAAGAAGGTTTTATTACAGCCTTGTTGCCGCTTATAAATACACATAAAAAATCATGAAAGCCTACCAGCGGTATGTTGCCGGCCATTACAATGCCTACATTTTTTGGAACAGACGGATCTTTTCCCAAACCATAATTTTTTATCCATTCTTCAAGCAAATGGCGTTGCAAAAAATGTTGTTCAATATTCTGCAGCGCCAGGTCAATAAATTCCCTGCTAAACCAGGGGTTCTGCGCATTTGTCTTCTCCTTTACATATTGTAGCGCTTCATTATCTCCCGAAAAGTATTCACCAAGCTTTACCAGCAAATCAACTCGTTCTTTAATATTCATTATTGATGCTTAATTTTACACGCAAAAGTATTTAACCAGATATAAAATAAAAGTTATGGCTATTAAAATAACAGATGAATGTATAAACTGCGGAGCCTGTGAGCCTGAATGCCCCAATAATGCCATTTATGAAGGCGGTGTTGAATGGGCTTTTGCTGATGGCACAACAGTGCGTGGCGAAGTGATAATGATGGACGGAACTGCTGTAGATGCCGACCAGCGCATGGCACCGCTGGCTGTTGATACTTATTATATCACACCTAATAAATGCACGGAATGCCAGGGTTTTCACGAAGAGCCGCAATGCGCAGCTGTTTGTCCGGTTGATTGTTGCGTACCTGATGAAATGTACCAGGAAACAATTGAAGACCTACTGGCGAAAAAAGATAAACTGCATATTTAATAAATTCGTATCATTAAATTCCTAACTTTAACCGAAGGTTTTATATCCTGATAAAAAATGGCAACGTTTTTGAAAGTTTTGAAGATATACTAACCTGGAAAACACGATTCTAACTGTTGCGAAAGCAACATTAAAAAGGCGGGTGATATTTCCCGTTGACGAAAGGTGAGGGTAAAAACGCTCACCTTTTTTATTTTAAACCGATATGGTTTTCGTTTTCTCAAACTGCATGCTGTGCAGTTTTGCATAATAGCCGT